>JAYPBG010000016.1:16161-20712 GCA_038124075.1 Gammaproteobacteria bacterium | reverse complement strand
ATTATTCGAAAGCCCTGTAGGAGACTACAGGGCTTTTTTGTTTTATATCCCCTTTTTTTTAGTATTTCGTTTCATTTCCTGCTATACATAATGTACAGGCAATAAAGCTTTTATAACGCTAAATAAGAATGCTAGGCTGTTGAACCGCCAGTGTACAGTGCCTGTGTGATGCTCTAAGCTGATCAAGCCTTCATGAGATTGGGTGTTTGAGGCAAGCAGCAGTGGGTTAGGCAGTGGGCTAGGCAGTGAGCAATATTGCGCAGCCTACATGGTAAAAATAATAGTATGAAACTGTGAGTGGTTTCAGTTTCAACAATAGTTTCAGTGGGTTATGTTGAGGTTCACCATGGATATGGAGCAAAAGACAGAGGACAGCGTTAAGCGAATTCGGCGTGTGCTGGGGTTTGATACAGAGCCACATTCGAGTGCAGATTGGAGTGGCGCTCCAAGACAGAGAGCGGGCGGTGGTAACACCAAAATGGAAGTATTGGTGAATTCCATGGCTGTTTTCGCACAAAAAGGTGTTGCAGAGACAACGGTTCAAAATCTTTTGGATGCTGCAAAAATCTCTCGTAGAACATTTTATAAATATTTTAAAAATAAAGTCGATGTTCTAGAAAGTATATATAAAGTTTCGATCGACTTGCTTATTAGCCGTTTCAAAAGTGAGATGGGCGGTGCTCAGTCACTGTCTGATATTGTGAACCAGTGTGTTGATGTCTATTTTGACTATCATGTTGAGTTGGGTGCGATCATTCGTTTGATGCAAGAAGAGGCGATGCGATCGGATTCACCACTGGCACCACACCGCATTGAATCTCAAAAAGCGATTGCACAGGTTTTTGATAAAGAGCTGTTACGGCTTCGGAATGCTAACGTAGATCCGTGGATTTTCTATGCCATCATTTGGGCGGTAGAGAATGCCTCGCTGCATTTGTTGACAAAAACATCATGCGAAGAGAGTGATGTTACACGCTGTAAAAATGTGATGAGGGCGTTTGTTGGTCGGCTGTTGATTCCAGAAGATGGTCAGAGTGGGCCGGCGTTGCCGCTGGCGCCCGAAATGGACCCTGTCTTTGATACTTGATGCGTGTCGTGTATGTCCACTTCGTCAGATTTAGAAAATGATGCCCCTACTTTGTTAAGAAAGACGTTTCCGGTCGGTCCGCTTGCATGCAACTGTACCATCATTGGAAACCGTTTAACTAAGGAGGCGCTTCTTGTAGATCCTGGAGGCGATCCCGAGAAGATTTTAGCTGAACTGGAGACTTTAGATTTAAAGCTGTTGGCTGTGATTCATACCCATGCGCACCTGGATCACTTCTTGGCTTCTGGTGTTATAAAGGAGCGGCTTGGGGTTCCCCTTTACCTCCATTTTGATGATAAGTTCTTATGGGATGCGGTTGATCTCCAATGTAAGATGTTGGGGCTGCAGCCTGTAACTGTACCGCCTCCAGATAAGTTCTTAAAAGATGATGAGGCACTCAGTTTGGGTGGGGTCGCTATACATACACCTGGACACTCTCCTGGCTCGATGAGCTTTTGGTTTGAAGAGCACAAGCTGCTCATAGCAGGGGATACGCTTTTTCAGCGCTCAGTTGGCCGAACGGATCTACCGGGTGGTGATCAGCGAACACTCGAAAAGTCGATTAAAGAGCGTATTTATACGCTGCCCGAAAATACGGTGGTTGTTACGGGGCATGGCCCTGAAACAAGTGTGGGTGAGGAGATGACGGGAAACATGTTTGTACGCGGTGACTGATCAGCCGTTGCGTGGGCCACTGCCTCTATAACCTCATAACCTCATAACCTCATAACCTCATAACGGCTTTATGAACTTAAGTGTCATGCGGTCGCTTTCACCGATGCCAATATACTTTTCTCGATCGATGCCCTTCAGTCTCAGCGTTGGCGGTAGTGTCCATACGCCTTCAGGGTAGGCTTTTAGATCTTTTGGGTTCGCGTTAATTTCAGATTTGGCAACCAGTTTGAATCCCGCGTTCTGGGCTAGTTCAAGGGTGTACTCTTCTGATACGTAACCGCTCATTGCCATTCTCTTTCTGCTTAAGTTGGCGTGGCCGCGATGCTCTACAACACCCAGTATGCCCCCTGGCTTGAGTGCTTCGTAAAAGGCGTAAAAAAATTGCTGCTCTTTGCCTGCTTTTATCCAGTTATGGACGTTTCTAAAGGTCAGCACCATGTCGGCGGAGCCTGGTGTCGCCAGTTTGCTCTGTTTTGGCGGATTGAACTCTATAAGCTTAGTGTTCTTATAGACATTGGGGTGCTCTTTTAACTTATCTCTGTACAAGGTGTGAGACGTTCGGAAAAATTGAATGCTTGAATCTTTTGGGAAGTGAGCGGCATAGAGCGTGCCTTGCTCTCTCAGTATAGGGGCTAAGATTTCTGTATACCACCCTCGAGCACCTGGCCAAATCTCAATGACCGTCATATTGTGCTTGAGTCCAAAAAAATCTAAGGTTTTTAGGGGGTTTCGATGCTTGTCCCGAGCGGCATGGCTTGGGGCTCGGTGTGGGGCGCTCAGCAAACGGTGACCGTTACTTGCAAGCAGTGTACTTTTGCATGGGGTATCTTTTGCCCCTGCACCAATAGATAATGTGAGCGCGCTTATGGCGATAACGGATACGGCGATAAGGCGATGAAAGTGTGAGCTCATGTTCTTTGCCTTGATGGTGATTTTGAGGGTGGCGCCAAAGCAGTACTTAGCATTTTTAAGTATAGAGCACTTATTGCTGCTTGTGAGCAATAAGGGATCATGGTATTGAACGTCATGCTTGAGCAATATAAAATTGTGACCGTGCCCTGCGTGTGCTGATAAAAAATGATTTTCGATAGTCGCCAGGTGTTTCACCCTGCCATCGTTTAAAGGCTCGTGTAAATGAGCTCTGATCTGCAAAGCCAAGCAGTAGACCAATATCAACCAGAGATACGGTTTCGTCGGCAATATAGTGGAGGGCGAGTATTCCACGGACTTCGTCCACTAAACCGTTGAATGAGATATTGTGCCTTTTTAAACGGTTATGCACTACGCGGCTGGATATACCGAGCCGTTTTGCAACTTGTTCCATGCTTAAATTGCCTGAGGGTAAGAGGCGAAAAATTGCAGTACGTACATCTGATATAAAACTAACGGAGTGTTTGTATTCCAGTAGTATTGTATCTGCTGATCGTAGAACAATTTTGCTTAAAAGAGGGTCGGCGTTTTTAATGCCAATCTCCATGCTCTCTTTTGCAAGACGAATGCTGCACTCCTTTTGTGAGAAATTTACTGGGCACTTTAAAATGTGTTCATATTCATGTGCATTTACAGGTGGTGTATGTTCAAAGTTTATGCTGTTAATGGTAAGAGGCTGGGATACGATACTTTGAGCCATGCATGTCATGCCAGTAAGAGCAATTTCTTGAAAATGTCGGGCTTCCTCGCCTTTTATTGGGCAGTGCCAACGCAAAATACACTCCTCTTCGGTCTCTTCAAATGTGGTTAAGGCCAGTTCATTTACAAGTTTTTGGTATTGCAAAAGTTGGCGTATGCCTTCGCGTACTGTTTCGGCATTTGTAAGCAGATAGCCCAGTGTGGTAAAAGACTTTATGTCGATATGTTGGCCCAGATGAAGCCCAAGAGAGGCATCGTGGGTGGTTTTGTAGAGTACTCGAAAAAGATTGAAGAGGTAGTAGGTGGGAATGTGGCCCTCAGTCGATAGCAGTTGTTCTTCGGTGAGGCCGGTATTGTGCAGCAGCTCTTCTCTGTCCAGACGGTAGTAGGTGGTGGCGATGTTGATAAGCCCTCCTAAATATATACCTGAAATGCTGCTGAGTGCTGCTTGTAAGCGCGTATCTAAATTAATCATAATATATCACTTCTTCGTAATGTGGGTTAACGAAAGTGGTGTACCGTTCCTTTGATGAGATACGAAAGTGTCACCTTGCTAAGATGCGTTTGACTAAGCCTGCTTTGTAGATCTATTAAGTCGGCTGCTAATGTTTGGGTTCAATGGTTTTTATAAAAGCGAAAGATAAATGCCTATACCGAATATTTTTTGAATATATGGTTTAGGGTAAATATTCGAGGTCTCTATTTTTTAAACAGAGTGGTAGGCGTCTTTATGTTCGCGTTTTACGTCGATGCTCTAAGTGGATTTTGTGATGGATGCGGCATCGATGTAAGTGGTGTGGTAGAAATATATTGATCGTTTTTGGTGAGTTGATGGCGTTCCATGTTGTTCTATTCTCCATATTGAATGTCCATATTAAATCGGTCAAGCGAGATGTTGTAGAGCGCTATTTTGAATGGCTTCCTGGCTAACCCTTATCGACATAATAACAGATTAAATAAAATTTCCTATGCTTTTTGTTTCATCCTGTAAATCTTTTTATTCTTTTATTGATGGTGAGGGAGGGGGCGGGGGTTATTTTTTTAGGTTGTTGCGGTTTAATATCTTAGGGTGGTGCCTGAGTTGATTAAGAAGGACGTGGTCTACGCCTAAAGCTGGTTAAGTGGTTAGCAGTAAGGATTGCAATGAGACCGTATACGCC
>JAYPBG010000016.1:12308-16151 GCA_038124075.1 Gammaproteobacteria bacterium | reverse complement strand
ATGAGCGCTTGAGGCGACCGGTCCGCCAATTAAATTGGCAGTGACGTGGTCTTCTAAAGCGTAAAATTGATCCCAAACTATTTTTAAGAAGAGTGCCGTTAATGCGATTGCGCAAAAGTAGGGGTGTTGTTGAGCATCGTGAGCTATGTACAGTGCGAGCAGCCCGTAGAGAATTCCGGATAAGCCAAAGTAGTTGTGAATCTCTGTATCGAAGTAGAGTAGGGCCAGGCTTATGAGGAGTGCGGATGAGACATAGTAGCCGATAAGAAAAAGAGCCCCTATTTGTCGTGCTTCACGCTGCTTTTTTGAGGTCGATGCATGGTTTAAAGGTGAAAAGGTGATGATGATTAAGCAGAGCCCGCCACAATTAAGCAGGGTGTGCGCCCAGCTGAGGTGGACAAAGTGCCCAGTGATTAAGCGCCACCACTGCTGCTGCTCAAAAACTGCTGTGCGATTGAGGCTGAGCAGTGTGCCAGACTCAGGTTGCATCAGCGCGAGCAGCAGTGCAAGGGCGATAACGGCAGCGTGAATCATCAAGGCAGGCTGCTTCTCTTTGTTCATGACTCTAGGTGTCTGACTCAGCCAGTGTTTGGAAACGCTGCGCCTGTTTTACCAGTTTTGAGAGTGCTGCTTCAGATTCAGAGCGCTTCAGGCGCTCTTTTTCAACGACATCCTTGGGTGCACGATCAATAAATTTAGGGTTGTTGAGCTTCCCATTAAGTCGCTTAATTTCGGATTCAAGTTTAGCCATGGTCTTGGAGAGCCTGGCAATCTCGGCTTTAGGGTCGATTAAGCCTTCAAGAGGTACCAGCACCTCCATATCACCCACAAGTTGTGTGGCTGCAATGGGGGGCTCCTCACTATGGGTGTGCCACTCTAGGCTGTCCAGCTTAGTCAGCGAGCAGATCAGGCTGCCCATTGCGTTTGATCTCTGCTGGTCGGTCTCACGGCCTTTGTGGAGCAGTGCAGGAATGGCTTTGGCTGGGGATATGTTCATTTCGCCGCGTATGTTCCTAATGCTGACGGTGACCTCTTTTAACCATTGAATATCAGAGAGTGCTTCGGTGTCGATCAGTGCTTCGTCTAATTCTGGCAAAGGTTGAGTCATAATGGTTTCCCCCTCCAGGCTGAGGAGTGATGTTAGGTTCAGCCAGATCGTCTCCGTAATGTAGGGCATGAAGGGGTGGGCAAGCCGCAATGTCTGCTCCAGCACGTAGAGCAACGTATGGCGCGTATCGGTTTTTATCTGTTCGGGTATCTGCTCGCCATACAGTATGGGCTTGGATAACTCTAAGTACCAGTCACAGTACTCATGCCAAATAAACTCATGCAGTGCTTGTGATGCGTGATCAAAGCGGTAGCGGTTGATCGCATGGTCGACGGCTTTTACAGTTTCCTGGAATCTTGCCACTATCCAGCGGTCTGCCAGGTGTCGTTGGCTGATGGGTGTTTGTGAATGGGTTTTGATGGTGGCTTGGTCATCATCGGATGTTGAGTTCATAATGACGTAGCGTGCAGCATTCCAGATCTTGTTGCAGAAGTTCCGGTAGCCTTCGATTCGGCCTACATCAAAACGAATATCGCGTCCTGTGGATGCGAGTGAACAGAAGGTGTATCTGAGTGCATCGGTGCCGTAGGCGGCAATGCCATCAGGGAAGTGCTTGCGAGTTGCTTTCTCAATTTTTGCTGCTTTTTGAGGTTGCATCAGGCCGCTGGTTCTTTTGGTTACCAGCGTCTCAAGCTCAATACCGTCGATTAAATCGATGGGGTCCAGTACGTTGCCTTTAGATTTGGACATTTTTTGACCTTCGGCATCGCGTACCAAACCGTGCACATAGACCTTTTTAAAGGGTACCTCGCCCATAAATTTCAAGGTCATCATGATCATGCGGGCCACCCAGAAAAAGATAATATCAAACCCTGTCACAAGTACATTGGTCGGGTGAAACATGGACAATTCAGGGGTCTTTTCGGGCCAGCCCAGTGTAGAGAAGGTCCAAAGTGCAGAGGAGAACCAGGTGTCCAGAACATCACTGTCCTGGCGTAAAGAGACCTTGCTGTCGAGTTGGTGCTTTTCTCGAATAGCCTCTTCCGACTCGCCCACGTAGATGTTTCCGTGATCGTCATACCAGGCTGGAATTCGGTGCCCCCACCACAGCTGTCGACTGATGCACCAATCCTGAATGTCCCGCATCCAGGCAAAGTAGGTGTTTTCCCAGTTCTTGGGAACGAACTCAATGTCGCCATTCTCTACGGCTTTTATAGCGGGTTCAGCCAGTGGTTTGGTTTTAACATACCACTGCTCCGTTAAAAAAGGCTCGACAACAACGCCGGAGCGGTCGCCGCGAGGTACTTTTAATGTATGGGGTTCAATTTTTTCCAGCAGATCAAGCGACTCGAGATCAGCAACCACTTTGGCGCGTGCTTCGTAACGATCGAGATTGCGGTAAGCTTGGGGGGCGTTGTCATTTATGGCGGCATCTTTGGTAAGAATGTTGACCATGGGCAGGTTGTGGCGTTTTCCCATTTCATAGTCATTGAAGTCGTGAGCGGGTGTTATTTTAACGCACCCTGTCCCGAACGCCATATCGACATAGTCATCTGCGATGATGGGGATCTCTCTATCGCACAAAGGCAGGCTGACCGATTTGCCAATAAGGGCCTGGTAGCGTGGGTCGTTGGGGTTGACGGCCACGGCTGCATCGCCCAGCATGGTTTCGGGGCGTGTTGTAGCAACAACGAGATATTCCCCTTTCTCTCCTGCGATGGGGTACTTTAAGTGCCACAGGGACCCTTCTTCCTCTTCTGCGATGACCTCTAAATCAGAAATGGCGGTATGCAGCTTAGGATCCCAGTTGACCAGTCGAGTACCGCGGTATATCAGCCCTTCTTCGTAGAGCTGAATGAACACATTTTGAACGGCTTTGGAGAGCCCTTCGTCCATTGTAAAACGTTCGCGGCTCCAGTCGACGGAGGTGCCCATTCGGCGCAGCTGGCGGGTAATCGTATTGCCGGATTCTGCCTTCCATTTCCAGACTTCATCAATAAAGGCCTCTCGTCCTAAGCTTTGCCGGTCGATGCCTTTGGCCGCCAGCTGGCGCTCAACAACCATCTGAGTCGCAATACCGGCGTGATCAGTGCCCATCTGCCAAAGGGTCGGGTGGCCTTTCATGCGGTGATAGCGAGTGAGCACATCCATAATCGTATCTTGGAATGCATGCCCCATATGCAGGCTGCCGGTCACATTCGGAGGGGGGATCATGATGCAGTATGGCTGGTCCGATGTGCTGCCTTTTTGGTTGGGCTTGAAGTAGCCTTTCTCTTCCCAGGATGTGTATGTATTTTGCTCGATGTCGGCGGGGGAAAACGTTTTTTCCATGAATATGCTCTGTAAAGTTTGGTTTTCTGTAAATGCGCGCTAGATCACTATAGCGGATTGGGTTTGTTGGCGCTTAGGTGTATAACCGATTAAGCCGCCATGGCTGAACGGTATCCTAGCGTATGTGGAGGGGTTCAACAATATGGCGGCAAGAAATAGAGTTTAATACCTGGACTTGTGATTTTAAAAGGAGAGGCCCCAGGGTGAAGAGCCTCTTGTATGGGGCTGTCTTGGCGTCTGACTAGCGGTCATGATGTGCACGGTTGATCAGGTATTGAGTTAATAGGGGGACAGGTCGGCCACTGGCACCTTTACCTTTGCCGCCTGAGCGCCAAGCGGTCCCTGCAATATCCAGGTGTGCCCAGTCGTACTCTTTTGTGAATTTGGATAAAAAGCAGGCGGCTGTGACGGTACCAGCACCTTGGGCGCCAACATTGGCGAAGTCGGCAAACTCACTGTCGAGT
>JAYPBG010000016.1:5778-12298 GCA_038124075.1 Gammaproteobacteria bacterium | reverse complement strand
CCATAGGGGAAGCTGCCAAGCTCGGTCAAGCGCGCGCTCTCCCGCCTTAAGGAGTTGCTTGTTGAGATCGCTGTTGTTGCCCATGAGCCCTGAGGCATGGCTGCCTAATGCAACGATGCAGGCCCCCGTGAGTGTTGCAATGTCGATAACGGAGGCGGGTTTGTAGCGTTTGACGTACGTGAGTGCATCGCATAGGACCAGTCGCCCCTCTGCATCTGTGTTCAAGATCTCTACGGTTTGCCCGGAGAGTGTGGTGACGATGTCGCCCGGCCGTGTGGCGCGTGCCGATGGCATATTCTCTGCTGCAGCGATGACGCCGATGACATTGAGGGGTAAGTTCAGTTGTGTAACGGCTTGTATGACACCCAGCACGGTGGCAGCGCCACACATGTCATATTTCATTTCATCCATCTTGCCCGGCGACTTCAGGCTGATGCCGCCGGTATCAAACGTAATGCCTTTTCCAACAAGTACGTGCGGTGCGTCGCTCTTCTTTTTGCTTCCTTTGTACTCCAGTATGATCATGGCACCGGGTTGGTCACTGCCCTGTGATACTGAGATAAAGGCGCCGGCCCCCATCTTTTTCAGCTCGCTCTCTTTGATCACTTTGCAGGAGAGCTGACTGTGTGACCGAGCCAGTTTTTTGCTCTCTTCTGCAAGGTAGTTTGGTGTACAGATATTGCCTGGCAGGTCCCCAAGGGATCGGGTAAAGTTTGCGCCTGACCCGATGGCTGCGCCTTCGAGTAACGACGTTTTTGCAGAGGCTCGCTGTTTTGCCGTACCAGAGCCGAGCAGGGTGACGCGCTTGAGTGGCTTACTTTTCGGTTTTGAGCTCTTTAATTGGGTAAATTTGTACAGGTTAAGTGATACGGTTTGGCTTATAATTCGGTAGGCGTCTTTCGTTTCGATATCACTCATCGCAAAGGCCGCATTGGAGGCCTCGGTCGAGAGCAGCAGCGTCACGGCTTGGTGGACGCATTTTTGCAGCAGCATTGTGGTGAGGTCGGCTTTCGGCCCGCACCCAAAAAGAATGATGCGGTCGATGCCTGGAATTTGGGGGCAAGGGAGCAGCGCGGTTTTTTCGGCTTTGCCGGAAAAGTCACCTAACTTAATCAGTGCAGAGATAGCACCTCCCGAAGCTTTATCGATGGCCCTGGTTAGCGTCGGTAGACTCTTCTCATCGTACACCGGAAGTAACAAGCAGTGCGTCTTCACACCTTTTAATGTGGCCGCAGTAATGGGTTTGATTGAGAAGTTTGTTGTGCCGCTTTTGGCAGAGGTTGAGCTGTTTTTTCGATCTGTGGTTTTTGATGACGCTTTTTTGGGGGCGATAATCTGGCTCATAGTGGTCATGGTTCCTTAACGGTAGCCGTGTGAGTGAGTGCCGGTGAGCGTGTTGGTAACAAATTCTATAGTATAGAGAATGAATGTAAGAAAAAATAGGAAAGGCGTATTAAAGAGTGATTATATATAAATACCTGTCGCGTCAGTTGTTTGTCTCAACAGCGGCGGTCACCTCTGTATTGGTGCTCATTTTAGTCAGTGGTCGGTTCATAAAATATATGTCGGAAGCGGCCGAAGGGCGCCTGGTCGGGGATGTGCTGTTTGCGATTATGGCCTATCGACTTCCCAGCTTTTTAGAGATGATTCTGCCATTGGGCCTATTTTTAGGCATCCTTCTCTCTTATGGTCGTCTCTATTTAGAGTCTGAAATGACCGTGTTGACCGCCTGCGGTGTCAGTCATGCAAAAATAGTTCGGCTAACCTTGCGACCGACACTCTATTTAATGGTGTTGGTGGGCTTGTTGAGCTTTATTATAAGCCCATGGGGTACAGATCGGTCTGAGCGAATAATATATGAGCAGCGAAATCAGTCGGAGTTCGAAACGCTCACGCCTGGGCGGTTTCATGTCTCAAAAGATCGAGTACGTGTCACCTATACTCAAAGCCTGTCCGAAAATCGGCGACGGATGAAGAATCTTTTTATTGCTGAAGAGGTCGATGGAAAGCATACCGTGATTACCGCGAATTCAGGCGCTCGACGGTTTGATGAACAAAGTGGAACACAATATCTGGATCTGTTCGAAGGGTTCCGCTATGTGGGGGTGCCTGGGAGTGCTGACTTTCAAGTGGTTGAATTTGAGCGCAGCACCGTTAAACTGGCGGACCCCGATATCAGTAAAGGGGTGACCAAAATTAAAGCCACCTCCAGCAAAGCCCTTTGGGACTCTGGTTCACCACGCGCGTCTGCCGAGCTGCATTGGAGGCTCTCCTTGCCGCTGCTGGTGCCGATTGTTGTGTTGATGGCCATTCCATTGAGTAAAGTCAATCCTCGCCAAGGGCGCTATTTAAAAATGCTGCCCTCGATCATGCTCTACTTAATCTACTTATCGCTCTTGAGTGCAGGTAAGGCGGCTATTGAAGATGGGGAGCTGCCGGTTGCGTTGGGCTTATGGTGGGTACATGGGCTTTTTTTGATGATTGCGGTGCTGTTGAACGTCTGGCCTAGGGTTGAGATGGCGATACTGCGTAAGCGTTATGGTGCATCGTGAGCATGGCTTTTAAGTCTGTGTTCGATGTTGGTTGGGTATGCAGATGATCAAAGAGAAAATGGAGATGAGTGGATGAGGCTGTTGGACCGCTATATTATGCGCACCGTTTTACTCACGCTTGCGCTCGTACTGCTGATGTTGGCTGGGTTGGATACACTCTTCTCTTTTATTGCTGAGTTGGAAGATCTGGGGCGTACTTACAAATTAAAGGATGCCGCTATCTATTCAGTCGCAACCTTTCCGCGACGATTTTATGAGTTTATTCCTGTTGCGACGTTGATAGGGTGTTTGCTCTCGTTGGGTATGCTGGCAAGCAATAGCGAGTTGGTTGTTATGCGTGCGGCAGGCGTTTCCGTGCACCGGATTGTCTACGCTGTCTTGAAAGCTGTGTTGGTCATTGTGGCTGTGGGTATTGTGTTGGGGCAGTGTGTGATGCCCTATACAGAGCAGTATGCTCAGAGTTATCGTGCCTTGCAGCAGGGCGGAGGAAAGACGTTAAAAGTTAAGCATGGCAATTGGCACCGTGATGGTGAATATTTTATTCATGTGAACGCCATTGAGCCTAATGGCGTGATGCATGGTGTAACACGCTATCAGGTGCGTGAGGATAATCGGCTGGGTCAAACAGGGTTCAGTGCTCGAGCTGTCTATCAAGGTCAAGAGGGTGCTTTTGAAGATGATTACTGGCGTTTAGAAAAGAACAGGATAACGACCATCGGCAGTGAGCATGTCTCTGTCGATAAGGCGGAGACAATCAAGTGGTATACGGAGCTTGACCCGGCGCTGATCAATCTTGTCGTTCTGAAGCCCGATCATTTGTCGATTACGGGGTTGTTCCAATATTCGGCGCATATGAAAAATGAGGGTTTGAGTTATAAGCCCTACCTCTTGGCCTTCTGGAAAAAAGTGATGCAACCTTTTGGTACGCTCACCATGATTGCTATTGCGGTTTCGTTTGTGTTTGGCCCATTACGGTCTGTGACGATGGGGTTTCGAGTGATGGTTGGGCTTGTCGTTGGGTTGGTGTTTAATTATGCCCAAGATTTTTTAGGCTTTGCCAGTTTGGTTTTTAATATCCCTCCGTGGTTTGCTGCGACGTTGCCGGTGGTGGCGTTTGCGGTATTGGGCGCTGTGTTGCTGTCTCGGGTGAAATAGCGCTGTCGCAAAGAGCGTTGGGCTCGTCGTTCACGTCTTAGTGTTTTCTTTTCTCTTTCGGTAGGTAGACGACTTGGCTGTGAGAAAGCAGGTCGTGCCATGTGAGTCGGTCATGTGAGAGCAGCGCCCATAGAAAACCGAGGCCGCAACTGAGCAGTGAGAGAAGGGCGCAAAGCAGTCGAAGCAGGCATTGGGATTGGGTCAGCCTTCGATTGGGCAGATCGGCTTCCTCGCGCGTGCTGATCACCTGTAATCGCCATGTCTGCATGCCCAGTGTGCGCCCAGATTTTCTCCAGAAAAAGCTAAAAAAAGCGGTGGCGGTTATGAACAGTAGGGGAAAAAGGGTGAGCTGTAACAGCGTTGGTGAGAGGGATTCGGGCTCAACCTTGAGTATGCCCGCGACAAAACTGACATAGAGTCCGCCAATAAGCATAAAGCAGGCGATTAACAGTAGGGAGTCATAGAGCATAGCAGCGAAGCGCCTCCAGAGAGGGGCGGGTAGAACGGTCAGATTGGGGGGGGTGTCTGTCGGCAACGGTGGACTCTGTGAATCTGGCTCTGTGAATCTAAGGTTTATAGCGTGTGTGTACACGTTTGACGATCTTAATCTTTAGCGCTTAAGGATGCAAGCTCAAGCGACGATCATGGTGACTCATTTGGCGGTGAGGCCACTTTTAGCAGTGACTGAGTGAGTTCGGGGTTTAAGCCTAACTGATATTGATAGATCGCTTGAAATGCGACCACGTTTTTTACGTACTCTCGCGTCTCTTTGATGGGGATGGTTTCGATCCATATGTCCCCAGGGAGGTGGCCTTCTGCTGGGCGCCACTGTTTGACTCGAGTCGGGCCGGCATTATATGCGGCGGTTGCCATGATCATGTTTCCATCGAATCGTTTGAGCAGTTGGCTCAGATAGGAGGCGCCCAGTTTGATGTTATGTTGTGGATTGAGCAACGTTTGGTTGCCTTTGTAGGGCACCCCTATTTTTTTTGAGACATGTTTGGCGGTGGCGGGCATGATCTGCATGATGCCCAGTGCGCCTACGGGAGAGCGTGCATCTTTGCGAAAGGCGCTCTCTTGTCGAATAATTGAAAAGACCCACTCTGTTTTAATGTTATTTTTGTGTGCGTATTTACTGACATCTTGATGGTGAATTCTTGGAAAACGCAGATCAATATCATCTTTGTTGTCAGAGCGTGAGGCGGTGTATATGGCGTAAAAGGGCCACTTCCAGTGTTCGGCCAATTTGGCGGCTATGGTTCGTTCAGAGGAGGTGAGTTGCCCAATGGCGTGTACCCACTCGCGCTTTGCGCTCAGCTCTGAGTCTGCGAGCAATAGCTCTCGTGCCCTCTGAATACCGCGGTTTTTTATCACCTCTTGCAGTGCCGCTTGTTTCACATCGATCTTATCCAGATTGAGGCTGATGGGCTTTTCGATAAAGCGGCTGGCTAAGAAACCGTAGAAACTGCGCTTGTGAGAGAGGCGGTGGAATATTGCTTTCGCCGCTGCGTTATGCTGCTGAATAAACTGAGGGTCAAACGCAAGCGGGGTCAGCTGATCGTAGGGGATATCCGCTTTTAAATTGAAGATAAAATTTAGGTGAATGCTCAGCACGCTTTTGTGTATAGGGATGCGAGAGATAAGCCCTGATCTATAGTGATGCTGTTTGAGCAGGGCAGCGCCACGCTCAGCGCCCAATGCTTGCAGCGCTCGGGCTTTCCAATATTGCCATTCGGGCTTAGTGCGCTTGTCATTCGGTAAAAGGGTGATCCATTTGATCACATCTTGCCAATGCTGCTCACGCAGTGCGATACGGATCTGTCTTTGATGCAGCTCATAACTGTCTTGTGTCTCATTGGCTTGTTGCAACCATAAGCCTGCCTCAGCATGAAAGTCGAACGCCAAGAGTTTTGCGATATAAGTACGGGTTGGGGCGAGCTCCTCTTCGGTGAAATCAAAGTGGTCGTTATAGAGGCTCCAGAGCCGTAACGCGTGGTTGAGATCGAACAGCGCAATGCGCCCGAGTCCATATAAGATGATCTCTTTCTGTTTGGCGGTGTTACGGAAAAGCTTACGGTTGGAGAGTCGTTTTGGATCTTTGCGAATCTTTAACCAAAGCTCAACCAGGCGCTGCTCCTGTTGAGGTAGATGGCGCTTTAAATAGCGTGCTAGGGAGGCTTTCCCATTGCGAATGGCCAAGCCAATCCGCTGCCAGTCAGCGTTTGGGTCAAAGGCATCCGAGGCGCGCCACGCTTTGAAGAGCGGGTTGCATGCATCAGGTTGAGACTTACCGACGAGCCAGAGGGTATGGGCGTTTCTGTAAGCGTCTTCGGTGTTGCCCAGCTTCAGCTGGGCCCAAGCGTAGTAGCAGTCATGTTCCGTTTTTTTGTTGGGCAGGTAGTACTTAGTAAAGGTTCGCCACTTTTTTTGTTTGGCCAGGGCGTCTAGCCAGGCGTTACGTAGCCACCATGCCGTTGGAGAGTCGGAGTGTGTAGTAAAAAACTGTGACATCTCCTGCTCGCTGCTGGTTGAGATGTAGCGCTTTAATTCGTAGTAGCGAAGATAGGTGTAAAGGGGGTAGTGGGTCAATTGATCGCGAATCGCTTGGAAATCTCGGCGGTGTCCTTTGTTTAAGAGCACCAGGGCTTTTTTGTACTGTTGTCTCTCACGCTTATATTGCTTTTCTGGCAGCGCTTTGTCATAGAGAAGGTCGCTGAAGAGGTCGCTAAATAGATCGTCGAAGGGTGGGGGGGTGGAGCTCTGAGTGCTGCTGTATGCGACGTGGCTCAGTATGGGGGTGAGTAGTAGCGCAA
>JAYPBG010000016.1:2311-5732 GCA_038124075.1 Gammaproteobacteria bacterium | reverse complement strand
CCTGTGTGGAGCGCCAGAGCTTGGGGTGTGATGTATTTTTATCGGGTGCTGATCGTGATATGGCCACTGTCCCTGCTGGAGCACGGTGTCGAAGTGCTGTTTGGTTTTTTTGGGCGCAGTTGAGCGCCTCTGCCTGAAACCCTAAGCGTAGATTTACTTGATCTTTTGTTCAAGAGGGTGCAGGGGTAGAGTGTGGAGAAGAGCACTGAGAAGCGCTTCAGAGGGGCCGTAATCTGAGTGCTTCGGCGAAGGCAATAGTGTAAACTTGCGCCTACTTATAGATAAATTCCACAGTGATCAGGGGTGTAATTATGTTCGATACCAATCTTACCATGGCCGATTTCGACAGTGACATAGCGGCAGCCATAGAAAAGGAAGCAAAGCGGCAGGAACTGCATATTGAGCTTATCGCGTCAGAAAACTATGCGTCTCCTCTGGTTATGGCAGCGCAAGGCTCTGTTTTAAATAATAAATATGCAGAAGGCTACCCGTTTAAGCGCTACTATGGTGGCTGTGAGTATGTGGATCAATGTGAGTCGCTGGCCATTGATCGGGCTAAAGCGCTCTTCGGTGCAGAGTATGCCAACGTTCAGCCTCATTCTGGGTCTCAAGCCAATGCGGCGGTCTACATGGCGCTGTTGTCACCGGGTGATACGGTGCTGGGTATGAGCTTGGCGGATGGCGGCCATTTAACGCATGGCGCCAAAGTCAACTTTTCTGGAAAGCATTACAATGCGATCCAGTATGGCCTAAATGAAGAGACGGGTGAGATTGACTACGATCAAGTCGATCGTTTGGCGAAAGAGCATAAGCCGAAAATGATTGTTGCTGGCTTTTCAGCCTACTCTAGGGTTGTGGATTGGCAGCGGTTTAGAGACATTGCTGACGAAGTGGGTGCTTATCTTTTGGTTGATATGGCGCATGTCGCGGGCCTGGTTGCGACAGGTCTTTACCCCAACCCTTGTGCCATTGCTGATGTGACAACCAGTACAACCCATAAGACATTGGGTGGACCGCGAGGCGGTCTGATCTTGGCGAAAGCCAACCCTGAGATTGAGAAAAAGCTCAACTCCGCCGTCTTCCCTGGAGGGCAAGGTGGACCGTTGATGCATGTGATTGCCGCTAAAGCGATCTGTTTCAAAGAGGCGATGCAGGAGAGCTTTAAGCGTTATCAGCAGCAAGTTGTGAAAAATGCTCAAGCGATGGCGAACACTATGATTGAGCGCGGTTATAACGTTGTCTCAAAAGGGACAGATAACCATCTTTTTCTTTTGGATCTGATCGATAAGGATATTACTGGAAAAGATGCGGATGCTGCATTGGGGCGAGCGCACATCACAGTCAATAAGAATGCCGTGCCAAAAGATCCACGCTCACCTTTTGTGACCAGTGGTCTGCGTATCGGTACGCCTGCAGCAACCCGTCGCGGTTTTGGTGAAAAAGAGGTTATTGATCTGGCCAATTGGATGTGTGATATCTTAGATGATATTGAAAATGAAGCGGTGATTAATGATGTTCAAAAGCGCGTCATCGAACTGTGTAAAGCCTATCCTGTATACGGTTAATAAATATGGCCTGCTAAGCATGATGGTTGTCATGTTTAGCTGGGCTCGAAGGCACTTGAAAAAGGGAGTTTGAGGATGCATTGCCCATTCTGTGGAGCTGAAGAGACGAAAGTCGTGGATTCCCGACTGGTTATTGAAGGCAACCAGGTAAGAAGGCGCCGCGAGTGCCTCTCTTGTCATGAGCGTGTGACAACGTATGAGAGCGCTGAACTGCACATGCCACGCATTGTGAAGCAGGATGGTCGGCGTGAGCACTTTAATCAGGAAAAGCTGAAAAGCGGTTTGCTTCGAGCGCTGGAGAAGCGGCCCGTTCCTGCTGAAGCGATCGAGTCAGCGCTCAGCCGTATTCAGCATGAGCTGCGCAAAAAAGGTGAGCGAGAGATCTCTTCACAGATCATAGGCGAGGCGGTGATGAAGGTGCTGTATGAGCTGGACAGTGTCGCTTATGTCCGATTTGCGTCGGTCTATCGAAGCTTTCAAGACTTGAGCCAGTTTCAGGAGGAGATTGAACGGCTGCAGCGCGCTTGTGACAGTAAGGATCACCAGCCTACGCCTTCGTAGGGTTATGCTCTGTTGATGATGGTTGATGACAGTTAATAACAGTTAATGAATTAGAGATGGTAGCAAATCGGAGGTGAGACATGTTCACGGGTATTGTTGCAGCGGTAGGTACGGTGGCCAGCTGCGAGAAGCGCGGGGGTGACCTGCGGGTTGTGGTTCAAGTCGGTGATCTGGATCTTTCTGATGTTGAGAAAGGTGACAGCATTGCCGTTAATGGTGCATGCCTTACGGTTGTTAGGTTTGATGACAAAACGTTCACAGCGGATGTCTCCATGGAGACGGTGTCGTTAACCGCTGAGAAACAGTGGAAGCCGGGTGTCCCGGTTAATCTTGAGAAAGCACTGACGCCGACGACACGCTTGGGTGGTCATATGATGACCGGTCATGTGGATGGTGTTGGCCGGGTGGTGCGCAGGGAGCCTGTGGGGCAGTCGATACTTTTTGTCATCGAGGCGCCGAGTGGGCTTGCTCGCTACCTTGCAAAGAAAGGTTCTGTCTCTTTGGATGGTATCAGTCTAACGGTCAATAACGTTGAGGGTCGCCAGATTTACCTCAATATTGTGCCGCATACGGCGGATGTGACCAACGTTGCAGCGTGGACCGTGGGTACGGATGTGAATCTTGAGGTGGACATTATTGCGCGTTATTTAGAACGGCTTTTGTTGGGGGATCAAGCGGCTGAGCCGGGATCGGACGCTTCGAGGCCTGCCCCGACGGGTGAAGGCATTACAGCACGCTTTTTGGCAGAGCATGGCTTTTTTAAACAGTAGGCGCACAGCGATGCGTGTCGATTGTGTTGATGCCTTTATAGGATAGGCTGTAAATACATTAGACTGTAAATACATTGTAAAAACGGTTGCATAACTCATGACAGATTTACCACTGAACAGCATAGATGAACTGATTGATGATATTCGCCAGGGCAAGATGATCATTCTGATGGATGATGAGGATCGCGAAAATGAAGGCGATCTGATTATGGCCGCTTCGATGGTTCGCCCTGAAGATATCAATTTTATGGCGCGTTATGCGCGCGGGTTGATCTGCCTGACGCTTACAAAAGAGCGTTGTGAGCAGTTGTCGTTGCCCTTGATGGTTGAGCAGAATGGCGCCCACTATGAGACGAATTTTACTTTGTCTATTGAGGCGGCTGAAGGTGTGACTACGGGGATATCCGCTGCCGACCGTGCGCACACCGTGCAGGCGGCTGTGAAGCGCGATGCCGTTGCGACGGACATTGTTCAGCCGGGGCATATCTTTCCATTGATGGCGCGACCGGGTGGAGTCTTGCATCG
>JAYPBG010000016.1:0-2301 GCA_038124075.1 Gammaproteobacteria bacterium | reverse complement strand
GGGCATACGGAAGCCGGCTGTGATTTGGCTCGCTTAGCGGGGTTTGAACCTGCGGCTGTGATTGTTGAGATCATGAATGACGATGGTACTATGGCGCGTCGCAAAGATCTTGAGAAGTTTGCGCAAACGCATCAGTTAAAAATCGGTACCATTGCAGATTTAATACACTACCGCACCATGAATGAGAAGACGGTGTCAGAGGTTCGTAGAGAGCGTTTAGAGACGGAGTATGGCCCATTTGAGCTGGTTGTCTTTCAGGATCAAGCCGATGAAAAGTTGCATTTGGCTTTGGTCAAAGGTGATCTATCCAAAGCAGAGCAGCCGCCCTCTGTGCGTGTCCATGTGGCGGATGTGTTTCGAGATCTGATTGGTGCGACCATTGATGGTCGCAGTGGCTGGTCGGTGCGAAGGGCAATGGAGTCGATCTCAAAAGAGGAGAACGGTGTATTACTGCTGTTAGCACAGGAGTTGAATAGCGATATTATGTCGGCACGTATCGAAAGCTTTTTTACGCAACCAAAAGAGCAGTTGCCCAAAGCGTCTGATGGTACCGGGATTTACCGCACCATCGGCACGGGCTCGCAAATCTTGAGAGAGTTGGGTATCCGTAAAATGCGCCTGTTGAGCTCAAAAATGAAATTTAATGCACTGTCGGGTTTTGGTCTGGAGATTGTTGAATACGTTGAGCCCAACGAGTAAAACGGGATGTGTCTGCGTTGAACGAGTTGAGCCAGTCAGTCAATGTAATCATTGTAAAAAGTTATTGTAAAGAGAGAGGTTGTTATGAGTGATATAAATGTTATTGAAGGCGGTTTTGATGGTGTAAAAGGCCGTTTTGCGATTGTTGTTGGGCGGTTTAATAGCTTTGTGGTTGAGAGCCTGTTAAGTGGGGCGATTGATACCTTGAAGCGTCATGGCATTAAAGATAAAGCCATTACTGTGGTTCGAGTGCCTGGTGCTTATGAAATGCCGGTTGTGGTTAAAAAAGTTGCTGAAAATATTCCCTGTGATGCCATTATCGCGTTGGGCGCAGTCATTCGTGGTGGTACACCGCACTTTGATTATGTGGCCGGTGAGTGCAGCAAAGGGGTTGCAACCGTCTCTCTTGAAACGGGTAAACCGGTTGCGTTTGGCGTGTTGACCACCGACACGATCGAGCAGGCGATTGAGCGTTCAGGCACTAAAGCCGGTAATAAAGGTTCTGAAGCAGCCTTGACGGCTTTGGAGATGGTGAGCCTGATGAGTAAGCTTGAATCATGAGTAAATCATTTCAGCCTAAAGCGCGACGAAAAACTCGTGGGTTTTTGTTGCAAGCGATTTATGAGTGGCAGGTGAATAAGACACCGATTAATGAGTTGGAGGCGCGCTATCGAGCTCAGCCTGAAATGGAGGGGTCTGATTTCGACTATTTCCATGCGGTGTTGCACGGCGTCTTAGATAATGCTGTTGATATAGATCAGCTCTATGAGCCCTACCTGGATCGTCATCTAGATAATCTCTATATGATTGAAAAAGCGATTCTGCGCATGGGTGCGTATGAGTTGAAAGAGCGGCTTGATGTGCCTTATCAAGTTGTTTTAAATGAGGGTATTGAGTTGGCGAAGGTCTATGGTGCCGAGGAGAGTCATAAGTATGTCAATGGTATTCTAGATCGGCTCTCACAGCGCATCAGGCGTACTGAGTTTGAAGCCTATCGACAGCGTCGTCGCAATAAAAACAGCAACCCGTCTAACTGATTCAGTGGTTTAAGGTGTCAGAATTTTCAATCATTGAGCACTGCTTTAAACGTCGTTTTGCTGCACTGGGCCCGCAAAACGACGTATGTCTTGGTATTGGAGATGATGCGGCCGTTATTGACCGTCACGCTTTTTTGTCCGCCGCAGGCGCGCACTTGGTGACGTGTGTTGATACGTTGGTTGCAGGTGTCCACTTTCCGTTACCCACATCACCGTATGATATAGCGTATAAAGCCTTAGCCGTAAACCTGAGTGATATGGCGGCCATGGGCGCTCTGCCTCGCTGGATGACGTTGGCGTTAACGGTGCCAGAAGCGTGCGAAATATGGCTAAACTCATTTTCTGAGGGGCTGGCGCAGATCGCAAAGCGGTTTGGTGTTCAGCTCGTGGGCGGGGATACCACGCAAGGGCCTTTGACGGTGACCATTCAGTTGATGGGTACGGTCGAGGCCGATGCCCCCTACCTTGTGCGCAGCGGGGCTTGTCCGGGGCAGGTGCTCTGTGTGAGCGGCGATTTAGGGGGGGCAGCGCTTGGGCTGCAGGGGGTGGTGTCGGGCGATAAGGG
>JAYPBG010000015.1:14288-21225 GCA_038124075.1 Gammaproteobacteria bacterium | reverse complement strand
CACAAGAAGGCGGCGTGAATTTGAGCAATCTATTTCGCGCCAGCGACTAAATATTATCAAAAAGAAGGATTATCAGTCTCGCGTTTTTCATATTGGAAAAAAAGATTGAAGAGCCAATCGCAAGATCAGGACGTGAGCCCCACCTTCTCACCATACTTAACCATATCAAGCCTCATCCAGCGCGACGCCCCTTCCATCTCAAGCAACTCAGCGTTATAACGCCGCTGATAATATTTAACCAATCGATCTCGAGGAAGCCCCTCCTCTCCTCTAAAGATATCACTGACCAACCCCTTAACAAAGAGAACGCCAGCTTTCACACAGACCTCAGCGAAGTGGTTCATATCTATAAAAGGGCTTTTAAGTCCTTGGCGTTCAGTTAATCGCTTATAGAAAATCAGAATCACCTCGCGCGACTCTTGATCGTAACGGTAAGCCAATTCAGATGCCTCACTCTGATAGACGCCCCCGAGCACAATACCGGGCTTTAAGACATACTCGGTAACATGCATGCCTCTACTGCGTAATTCTGCAGTCACTGGATCATCTGATGTGTAGGGTATTTCCGTTCTCATAGGGTTTTAAACAAATATTTTAATCAAGTCACGTCAAATCATATTAAATCGAGAAACCGTCCGACTGATCCTAACCTCCTCTTCCAGGCCACCCATAAGGGCATCACCCACCCTTCCAGGTATACCACTCTCTTTGCATATCACTGTTCCAGCCATGTCTTTAATCCTCTTATAGACCAGGATAGTTTTAGATGAGTGGCTTTGAACAAGCGAGTCCAACTCTTCTCGGTTGCGATCCAACGTCTCCATCACGGTCTCTACAACATTAACGTTGGCACTTAAATTGGCTTTCAATGCTGCAAGTCTCTCTTCTCTCTCAGCCTTATCACGCATGTTGATTTACCTCTTCAAGTTAAACATACCACCAGAAGATGCCAAGAGCCAAATATACCACCTGACAAGTACTGTACCGTTGTTGCCTTCCTCGTCGGGCACCTAGGTACATTACTTGTCAAGCAGCTATAGACAATCGGACCCTAGATGATTCCACCTTTTACCACGCCTTTCATCATATCACCAATCGCACTCAGCTGATCTTCGATACTGATAAAGATCATCTCGGTCTTCGCGTCAATGATGCAGCTACCAGGCGCCACACTGTAATCGGGCACAACCTCAATAAACTCTATCACTGAATGATCTTTTATCACTTCACTCAAGTGCTGATTTAAGTAACGCACATGATCGGGCGTTACCAGCACGCGTATTTTTTGAGACCGCGTATAATCTTTTATAACATTTTTTATTAAACGTAAAACGAGTTCCTTCTCATCAAATTGACCCAAAAGCTTAGTCAATATCGTTTGAATAATTTCGCTGATCGAGCCCTCAAGGCGATGTGTAAAGTCAGCGCCTTTCTTCAGCGTCTTATTAATCGCCTCAACCTTTTCAGCTTTGGCTCTCTCCAAGCCCTCTTGATAGCCTCGCTCTTTTTCGGCCTCATAGGTTGCATTTGCTTCAGCCAGTATCTGATCACGCTTTTTATAAGCCTCTGCAATAATATCCTCTGCCGATATAACACCATCAACTTGATCGGCTTTGATCACCTTTGTGCCAGGTGCAATTTCGATATTACTCTCTAAACGAAAATAGTGTGCCATGTCGGTTCAATTTCTTTAATGAGTTTAAATAAAATTTTTCGTAATGAATCACGAAAAGCAACCAATTTATCTTGTGGCCCTTTTTCAAAAGCCTTACTGACAATCAAACGCGCATGCTCTTTCGGCAATTTTACGGCCAACCGTGTTCTGACAGATTTATCATCTTCCCAAAACAGCAGTCCCATACACATCATGCCTTTCTTAATGACTGTCTCATGCACACGCTCAACGGTAACCTCTTTAGGGTCCACTTTAATCAACTTGCTGAGGTAACCTGGGTTAAAAAAGAGAGATTTCTTCCGAGAGAACTCAAATGCGTCCTCTCCCAACACCTCTCTATAAGCTCGAATGACCTGACCATCTATCAGCTTTCGAATATAGGGGCTGACGATGATTAAACCGAGATGAAAAACAATACGGTTAAGCGCCTCAGTTTGAACCAGCAGTAACCGATGCCTAAATTCACGAAAATCATGCAGCCATACCGGCTTGAGGCGATAGCGCTTCAGTATATAGGCGGAGAGATCGGGCAGCGCCTCTGGATAGCTCGCCAAAGTCGCAATGTCAGACCACTCATCAATAGATTTCAACCAGCTTGAGTGGAACTGCCGGATCGGCATTGCATTCAGCTCGCAGATCCAGGGCAATAGGCGCAAACGGAGCGCATCCGCCTCACTTTCAGTGTAATCACCAGGCGCAGTATAATGATAGAGGCCCTTTGCAGCCGCCATATCACCCATTGGACTTGCGCTTCCAGAGCATATAGCCACCTGTTCCCAATAGCCCAGCAAGCAGAATAAATATAAAGCCAACAAGCATATAGAATGTAGTTGCAGAATCTGGGCTCATTTTCATTGAGAGCACATTAACAAGCCCCTCACCCTCATCTGTCGCTGTTTTAGCGGTTGGAAAAAGGGCGACCGAAATTTTGTCATAGTCCAACCCTTCAATACTGTTATTCACCAGCAGCTTTATCTGTGGAATGGCCCCCTCTATGTTGAACCCTTCAGCATACTTAATAAAGACCGATGCACTGGACGGGTTAGTCATATCACCGGTGCTGTCCAGCTCAGGCAGTACAACATGGACCCTGGCGGTTAATACGCCATCCAAGTTCGTCAAGGTTTCCGACAGTTCTTGCGAGACCGCATAGATATAACGTGCCCGCTCCTCCAATGGGGAAGAGATCAGCCCCTCTTTTGTGAAGACGCTGCCAAGATCACTGAACTTCTCTTTAGGAAAGCCATGATTTTTCAGCAAGGATATCGCCTGTGCCATATCACTTTTTTCAACCATAATTTTAGCGGTGCCTTTCTTGCCGGGCAGCTTATCAGCATCCAGTCCATTTTTCAGTAAAATGGCAATCATCTCATTCGCTTCTTGTTCACTAAGCGATGAGAAAAGCTCGACCTGACAACCCAATAACGTAACAGTGAGCACAAAAATAAGAATCTTGAATATATTTTTTAGTTTATTTGAAAAACGACCGCTCATACGTTCCATTCTGACTCTTTACAACCTATCTTATCTATAACCGAATTTATCCACACAGATCACACCACATCACACGACACCACCTGCTCTTTAATCTAACCACCTAATACTGATATAACCAACCAATATTAATATAACCAACTATACAGCACTTCGAACATGATCGCCATGGCCAAACGATTGTTTTTTGATCATTATTTTTCTCTTGCATTAAGGCCTAAATCTAAAACGGCTCTATTAATCGCTTGACACCCCCTCTGATCGCCCACAGAGATATCATTCGTTAATAAAGCCGCCTTGTCGCTTAAAATGAAGGGTAGTGCTGATGCCGTCATTAAATGCCGAGCAGCAGCATGATCCACTTCTACTGCGCCTTAATCAGTGTATCCAGATGCTGAGTACCTTTATGGACGATGTTGGTCGTCATGGTCATGGTAAATGTAAAGGTACTGGCCTCCAGCTGAAGTGCAAGCGCTTCAGCCATGTTCATTTCACCTTCGATGGATTTTAAATCAGTTATCGAATTGCCTAGAGAGTTGAAAGAGCCATCAACCTCTTTTCTGATCCATTTAATGCTCTTCATAACAGAGTTGGCGATATTACCATCCGGATGTTGAGCCTTCATTAACGCTAAGGTAGCGGGATCCATTGCAAGGGTATTTGGGTTTACACTGTTAACCAGCTTACTAAAATCATGGACTTGCTGTCCATTACCACCCTCTACATTTTGTTGTCTCTGCTGATCGATACCTGCCTGTTTTATCATGGTATCAGGCATCACCATACTTGGGTCTGCTTGCATTTTATCCCCCTAAAGAGTTGAAATGGGTTATCAACGAACTACTTATGAACTTCTTATGGACTTCTTAACTCGTAAAAGTTGTTCTGCTCCTGCCCATTATTTGGGTGTAGGCACCATTAGAACTGTAGGATTTCCGACACTCTTCTAACACCTCTTTCGCAAATGGAACACCCGCATCTGAGTCCTTTTTATTCACCAATACGCGCTCCAGAAGTCGCTCTGCTTCCCCAACGCGCCCTAGAAGAAACAGGGCGTGCGCCATCGTTGCATCATAAAGTACTGTTTTCTCTTTAATCAGCCTATCTTTAGACTGAAAAAGCTCTAAACACTGCTTATATTGTCCTCTCAGGATCAACATATAGCCTACACCAACAAGGGGTAACTCCATATTAGGTGCAGCATCCATAAGTCGGTCAAATACCTTTATGGCGTTTAAAAATTTCCGATTATTCACACCTACTGAAGCGATCTCAAAGAGCAAGGCAACCAGTTCTTTCTCTTTTTCCATTCTTCTAGCCTCACACAATCATCATAATGAAGGGTTTTACAATTTCAAATGCATAGCTAAACACAATAACCAATTCTACATGAACACCAATGCTAAGCATTTATAAAACCTAAGTTTAAAATAGACGATGCGCCACAAAAAAACCGTGCGGCGCATCGACAACTCAAGCGATATTAGCCACGCGCGTTATCAGCTGGCTGCTTCATACCGTCAGTAGTTGATTTCATAGCATTGGATAGCGCCGACATAACAATATTAAAGAGAGCCGCTTGCATTTGGAAAGCAAGCATATCAGCAGCACTTGCTTCTTCACCAAGAGCGCTGTCCTTCGCATCATTTAAATTGGTTTCGGCTGCACCTGCAGCATCTTTTGATTCAGTCAATAATGTACCTAAGGCCATAACAGTCTCCTAATATATTTTAAATAAGTTTATACAATCAATTCCACATTATAAGATCCAACAAACAACAACGGCATCCAACCTATACGCGTCAACTCCTTGACTTTACAGACGGCAGAAAAAAATACTGCCTTATTTTAAAATTCTCGAAAGAATTTTAACGTCCGGACCAACCCACCCACTACATCAAGAGGCGTCGGAATCCGGTTCATGCTTTGAGCTCCACACTTCGCAGAGCAATGCTTTGCTGAGTTCAATCGCTTTAAGAAATTCATCACGTTTCAAACCATTATTCTGATCAGAATCAGAGAAAAAACTTTTCCCATCCCCCTTCAGCTGAACCTCATATTGGCTCAACCTATCCAACAGCTCATCCCTATAGAGACCCCCTTTATCCGACGTCAGTTTCAGATCCATTTCCAGGCTGCTTTCACCACTTGTCGTTTTTCCATTTTCGTCACTTTTTTTCTGATCGTTTGAACTTAGCATAATATATTTACTCTCTTGCACACCTTTTTTAGATCTTCAGATCTTTAGATCCATTTCAGTAATATCAACACCGTTCCTGAATATCTCTTTTATGGCAACGGAAAATTCTTTATCTGTCCATCATTGTTCAGAACAATGCCATCCCGCGTTATTCTCTCTAAAATGTAGCCGTTCTTAACATGGGCACCCACCAGGTACTTGGTGCCATTCGCTGTTACTATATAAGGCTCGTATCCAAAGTTCACACTTTTAATATCCAGCCATTGCGTCTTATCCTTAATCCGATATAGCGCGGGTTGATTTCTATAAAGCGTCATATACTCTCTCTCAACCGCTAACCATTTCGGCTCATCTCTTACTGAAAGCGAGGTTTTAACCAACAGCCCTTGCTCTGTCATGTAGACCTCACTCTCATCACCCAAGCCTTCTGATGACAGCATGTTCTCAAGCTGTTTTTTTCGCGTCCAAGGCGTTTCTACATAATCAATAATCTTATTGATGTTGCCAATATCCCGATTAAGCAGTGCCTTTAATTTATTCCAACTATCAACTCTATATGTGTATCCACGCACAATCAGTGTCAATGGTTGCGTTCCCTGCTCTACCTGAAGATGGCTAAATCTAAAGGCTTCAAACATTGAAACGGCCGATTTTTTTGCATCATCTAAAATTTTCAGTTCACTCTCTGAAGGCTGCCATACCTCCCGTTGATCTGTGTCAACTATATCAGAGGGTGTCGTTGCATTTGGTATTAAGCTCGTTTCAGAAGTTATCTGATTTGTATCTTTTGAAACAGGCGTCTCACTCATGTGGGCCCGAGTATCAACATATGCATGAGCTATGGCTACGCTGTTGCTCGCTATAGGGTATAACGCAGGCGATACCGATTCTGCCAAAACGTCATTTGAGTCACTGTCACTGGTATGTTCGATCAACATGACCGTCGAGATCAGTAACGTTAGGGCGGCAATTGATACAACAATGATGCCTTTATGATAGGCAATTCGCTGCCATACGCCTTTATCTACCTTCGATGCCTCAGCACCTTCCTCACCCTCTGCTTCATCGCTGGTTTCATCGTCAACACCACCCACTGACTCAACGCCTTCTGCCTCAACCTTTGTTTCAGCATCTGCTTCACGCTGACTAGGGTGATCAGCGGCCTCCTGATCTGAACTCGCCGCCTCGTTCGCTTGCGCTGCATCAGCCGCGGCTTCCTTTTCAGCCTCCTCTTTCGCCCGTTGCTCGGCTTCAAAGGCAACCTGTTCTGCGGCCAGCTCTTCCTGTTTGTCACGCTCTAAAATTTGTTCATAAGGGGGCCATGCTGTCTCAGCAGGACCGATGCCAAATACAAATTCACCTACTTGAACCCTGTCACAGGGCCGAACTTCAAACGTCTTGCTCTCAACGCGTCTATTATTGTGAGCAATAGAGTAGGCTTGCGATAAAACATGGATATGAATACTGGGGTTGCCAAACTCATCTGGTTTAAGCTCGATCTTAAAATGAGAGGGGGAAAGGTGAGCATCCTCTATTGAAATGTCAGCTTCAAGGGCGCTTCCCAATTT
>JAYPBG010000015.1:8856-14255 GCA_038124075.1 Gammaproteobacteria bacterium | reverse complement strand
CTTATCCAGTGAGAGCTCAGCACCAGAATAAGCACCTGATAATATTTTTAGTATTAACTGTCCAGAACTCATAAACTTTCCACTTTCTAATATCAAAGCTTTCTAGGGCTTAATGGGTCCATATCAGACGATCTCGAACCCTACAGAGCCATATTAAATCAATAACGTTTCCGATTATTTTCAACGGGTGTCAATTTGCTTTTATAGACTTCTAAAGCGGCAAGAAAACTTTCTAATTCATTTTCTACTTCATACCCAGGCAAACTCGACCCATCTAATAGTCTAACCAGTTGCATGACATCAGTGCTGCTCGGTTCTCCTTTTTCATCTCCCGATACCTCCTCGTCAGAGACGACCGCCGAAGAGCGTACAATAAAGGGGGCAGAGAGCGTAGAAGTCATGAGCGCTAAAGAGGTCTTCAATGTCAGGCTCAACTGTTCTTGGCGTGCCACACTCTCCATAGACAACGGCACAATATTTGACCTAAACAGCAAGGAACCAGCATCTGCTTCTATCGTAATTAAGTGCCTATCATCAAAGAGCAGCTCGCATTGGCCACCCTTTGCAAGATCACCTATTTCTAATCCGCGTTTTTTCGCGATATCCAGAAATACATCTAATAACACAAGCAGGCCTCAATCGAAAAATATCTACGCAAAAAGTTGCACAGCCCACTATCCCTGAACTCTGAGTTTTTAACTATAGGCTTTTGTTTACCTATTGTAAGAATATGTACAGAAGGTCGTTTGTTGAACAAAAAACCAGGAATTAGGTTAAAAATCAATCGGAGGGGGCGCCTGTGGCGCGTACAAACTATGCTATGGCGCACACCAGTACGATTTACAGTACGATTAAAGACGTTTTGGCTCTATTAATGATCCAGACACGAGCACACGAGAGTGGAAACTTTTATCAGTAATCAACTGCCAATTTCCAGTCTGGTGGTTCTTCGCCTCACATATTTGATGCTTTTCATTTTTTCTACAGGTTAACCCATCCACTTTAAGGTATTTCCAATTACTTACATTTACCTTTAATACTTGATTGCTCATTGTGTTCACTCTACCTCTTTTACTCTCTTTCGAACCCTTATTCCTCTTTCGAACCCTTATCCGTTCACAATATGAGAAAAGTGCTTCGACTATTTCTATCTTCGACTATTTGTATACTGCATTGACTTTAAACTATTCTCTCCATAACCGATAAACAGAGCAATGTTGTTGCAGCACCGCCACGCGCAGCAAGATCGCAAGGTGCGCCCAATCGTGTTACCTCATAGATTTCATGAGAGATATCTTTGGCGGATTGCGCGCTGTTTTCGGATGAAATCATCTGTGTAAAATGAAATTGTAACTCTCCCAGTGATCTTTGCCCAGAATCAGATTGATATAAAAGCTTTGCGTTGACCCCAAAAAAGCCCAAATCGTATGCCATTAACTCCATTTCATATTGAAATCCTAAGTGACCGGCCCCTTTCTGAAATTGGATAAGCGCCGACTTCAAGGCATCGATATTATCAACCATAATAGTGCCCCGATAAACATCCTCAACATGATGTATCCCATATGTCGTATCATAACCAAAAGCACGATATACTGTTAGCTTTTCCTCTATACTGCTTCGAGACTTATATAAAAAAGCGTTCTCATGGCCAAAATAGAGTTGTATATGCGGATCCACGCCTTTGATTTTACCCGCCAGCTGGAGTAACTGCTCCCCCGCCTCTCGCCCTCCTAAGAGAAGCTCATCAACGCAGTGGGCACTGTTTACTAGATCACTAAAAGAGCCTTCCAGTATTGTGGACTTTGGCTTTAAGCGCTGAATTGACTCTAAATCATGACACTTACTGAGATCACCCTCAAACAGGAAATCACCCGCCACGCCCGAGTCAATAAAAATCCGTGACAGCCCCTCTAGCCAGGCTTGCTCCGTGCGAGCTCGATCAACAGGCAGTAGCGCGCTCAACTTATGATCATATTGCACACCCCCATGATTCAATCCACTGAACTCAATGCACTCTTTTACCTGATCGCCTTCAAACGTTGGGCATACATTCGCAGTGGGCTCTTTTGCATAACGAATATCGATAAATTTTTTCAAACTATTTAAAACAGCGATATGATCTTTGAGCAGAGAGAAGCATTGTGCTTCTATCCTATTCTTCACCTCGTTAAGGGCATTCGATCTCAGAGATTGTGCCAAAATGGCCATTCGAGACCGATCAGCTTTACAGAAAACATCACTGATTGGAATCAAATCAAGCAACGGTTGCTCATTTAAAAAAGAGCGGTAATGGGTACAAAACAGCTCTAAATGGTTAACAATACGATCTCTCATCGAAGGGTCAACAACATCACCAAGAAAGCCTGAGTGAAGCGCTAGCAGTGTTTGATGGGGTAAAAGTTTGGCTAATAAGAGAGTGTGCACACCTGAGAATGGGTCTCTAAAGGACCATAAAACCGCAGCCTTAGGCACGGGCTCACTTTCAGAAGCGCGTATGACACCCAAAGCCTGCTGGCCTTCTGAGGACAAGGTTAATGTGGTATCGTTATTCTGTGGATGTCGTATATCACCTCTTAATTGCCTATTTAGAGCAAAAGATATCTGCATAACCAAAACCTTATCTATTTATCTATTTATCTATTTATCTATTTATTTATTTATTTTATAGAGTAAAAAGGTATAGGATATACGTCATATTCGCTCTCTTATTTACCCTCAATTCGATGATCTATTATTTATTATCTATCTAATTTGATAAATGACTTAACCGGACACTCACCGTAAAAAAACCTAACCGTTCAGCAGAGCCCTATCTCGTTTTATGCAGCACCACTGAAACACCCAAGATGAGTCGAACGTTATTAAAACAGCCCTTTCAACGCCTCTTCAGTGGCAACCTATCGTATGGCACTGTATGGCGCTATATGGCAAAACACAACCAGCCAATAAATAAATAGGTTGACCCTTTACCCTTAAAACCCCAAAGCACTTAAATTGAGCATATAGCAACTATTATATTGGCATGCTATCATTCCAATTTTGGAGCATCAAATGCCATTATCACCCACTCTCTTATTACCCACCCCCAAACCGACGTTGACTCGAACTCAGCTACTGGCAAAATTAGACCATTACGCTCACCAGCACCTGACCGTTCTTAACGCTAAACGCGGCTTTGGTAAACGCTCCATCATCGACGACTGGATCACTAGCCGAGCATTAACCTGCTTATCTTTTGACTTCACAGAGCCGCCCAACGCCCTGAGCACGAATGAACCACTGAACCAAACCGATCGCCTTTGGCAGACCTTAACGTCTCAAGCGCAAAACATATTAAATATTGCTCATACAGCGCCGACGCTTAAAGGGTTTTGTAACGCCATTCAAAACCATCTGCCCCCGATCGAAAATAAAGAGGCGACAACAGCACCTTCAACACCTTCAACGCATCGTGATCATTCTGCACGGTTATCAACTTAGCACTCATGAAACCGATACTCAACTCCTGGAGTGCATTCACTCAATTGGCTCTCATTTGGGCATCATTATTATTACAGAGCATACGCCCCCACAAGCACTCGTACCCCTATACACCACAAAGCATACCCTTTTCTTGTCAGAAAATGAGCTTAAATTTAACCGATGCGAAATCGGTGAGCTTATCCGCCAATACATGAATGTTCTGTTAAATAAAGACCCTCTGAAAGATGCTGATGCAGGTGCAGGTGCAAGCGGAACTCTGACAAGCTTGCTGCATCAACAACTCGTGGATCTATTATACGACCAACTTGGCGGTTGGCCTGACCTCGTTCAGCACTGCTTATCAGGGCTCATCAACGAGCCTATTTTATCTAAACTCATCGCCGCTCAATCAGAAGATCCTCATGATCGTCATAACAGCCTTCATATTTCAGAACAGCGTGCAGAATACCTTGACGCCCTCACAAAGACAGTGATCGCACTCGCCATTGACCGCCTAGATCATCACCTTATAACACCTCAAAATAGTGCTCTTTTGAAAGCATGCAGCAATACGGCTGGGCTGCCCAAAATCTCCCCCTCATTAACGGCATACCTCAGGGATAAGCGTGTGATGATCAACAGTGGCGTTATGACAACCTTTAACCAGCTCCAAAAAAGCAAATTTATGGTATTCTCTAGAGGTCAACACGCAGAGCTTATCGATTCGCACCCTATACTGGAGCAGTATCGCCTTAGCCAATGCTCAAACGACGCATCAGACGATAGGCTTCATGCAGCGTGCCAATGGTATCTCACTCACAACAGAGCCCCTTCTGCCCTTCACGTATATAAAAACTTTCAAATATGGCCCTCTTTCTTTGACGTGTTAGAGAAATCCTTCGATCATCTTCTTCGGTGCGGAAATTGGCATGTGCTCAAGCCGATCCTCAACACCCTGCCTCTCAGTCAACTTAAAGGGCCACTAACAAGACACCCTGCCCTTTCAACGAACATAGCGCTCTGCGCACTGTTGAACCAAGAGCTCCCTCTCTTTTTTCGACTGCTGCTTCATACACTCCCTCAGAACAATCCCGATCTATCACAGTGCTCCAAAACGGATCAGATCCAAATAGAGTATCTTCAGCAGGTAGCCGATAACGTCAAAAAAAGTTCACAGCGCACCCACTCCACCTTTGTTCACCTTCTCCCTGACTACTCAAATAGAGAGACGACGGCTGAGCTACGCCTACTCGAATCCTATAGGCAGATCTATTGCGAAAAAGATTTAGAAGCGGCATTAGACGCCGTTGCCGATGCCTTAGAGCTTGCTATGGATCAGGAGAGTACCTTTCTAGTCTTCCACTGCCTCATGCACTATGTCTATCTTATGGAACACATTGGGGAGATCAAAAGCATCCTGCAGTGCTGTAATATGCTAAATGCCTGGGCTCAATCACGATATTACTGCGGGTTTCCTCTGCCAAACATCATTCAAATGCTGACAGCGTCCTATTCAATTGAGCGAAACACAATAAACAGCGTCCGAAGTGAAACCAGCTACCTTACTGCATCCGTCAGTCACACCGATATAGCAGAGGATACTCTACTCGAGTTTCTGTTCTATCGCACATTAGCCACGCTTTACAAGGTGACCCTTGCAGATAGCCTTTCAGCCATACAGATGGAGCACCTTACTGGGCTGACCCCCATGCTCAGCATGGAGTTTCTCTCTTTGGCCAACCCATTAAACAGCGCCTTCATATCAACGCATACGCTAATCAGTGACCCCACCTCTATGTTCAACATGCCACGGTCATTACGGTCACCGCTGCCACCGCTGAATCTACATTCAGCACTTTTTCAGCTCATAGCCAATGGAGAAGATAAAAAAGAGACAAAAAACAAAAAAAACAGAGAGGCAGCCAATAACACCA
>JAYPBG010000015.1:4403-8846 GCA_038124075.1 Gammaproteobacteria bacterium | reverse complement strand
CTCAAAGGCAATGATGAGCGAACTAAAAGAGATTGAGTCGGTTGCGCTCGACAGATCACAACACCCAGTGGCCATCGCAGCCAAACTCACCATTGCCTCACAGCACCTCAAGCATAACGCAGACGAAGAGGCTTCAATAAAAACTCAAGAGGCTTTAGAGATCATCAACATTACCGGCCATCTAAAAACATTTAAAAACATCGGCAGCTCACTGATGTCACTCTTACCTAAAATCAGCTCTGATAACCCGCCTCTTACGCCCCTCATTAATACGCTCATTGAGCTGGACCATTCGGAGCCAAAACAAAAAGGGCATAATAGCTCATCCCAAAAAGATATAAAGGTTAGCCTGCTGAGCAAGCGTGAAAAAGAGGTCATTACGCTGGTCGTAAAAGGCATGAGCAACGAGGAGATCGCTTCACACCTCAGTCGATCAGTAGGCACCATCAAACTTCATATCCACAAAGCGTATAAAAAATTAGAGGTGAAAAATAGGATGGAAGCCATAAAGGCGTTTCGAGATCTTCTTATGACCGACCCTCCCAAACCCTAGCCTCTCTAGACATCGAACTGAATATCCGGTCTAATACACCCCCATGAGATTTTTATCATAAGCCGATCATGCTTCAAAAGGATATTTTGATATGAGCTCCATTAGCCGTGCACTCAACCTGGACAAGCCTACTCAAAACAACCCATTACGCCCGGTCAAAAACAGATTACACTATAATCCTTCAGCTCAATCTATTATTCGTTTTTTTGGTACGCTTGCGCTGCTCACGCAACCGGCAAACGCATCCCACCTGAAAAACATCAAACTGAACTCATTAACATCTGGGTGCACCTCTCACCCAATACGCGATGTGCACCACTGTCTGCACTCTATACGCTCTATAGAACAGTGCGGCATTACACATCCCCTCTTGAGCCATCCAGAGAATCCCATCTACTTGATAGACACAACAGAAGACAATCGGCCCATACACTGCCTAAACACACTCTGGGAGCTCGCACCCGAACACCATGACAAAAACGCCAATATTCTAGAATGCCTCAACGCCGACTTAAATTCAGCGCGGGCCTGCGCCAGCAATGAAAAAGGTTTGCTGAACTACGCAAAAAGCATAGGGCTGGAGATGATACGACAACGGTTAAATTGGCTCGTCGCTGCTGCAACCTTATCACCTAACACGCTATGGTGCATCCATAAAACAGTACGCTGGAGCCGCTTCTTCCGCAGCATGCCCGCCAGCAACAAACATGTTACACTCCCTAACCCCTGCCACATCGAGGATCTTACAAAGAAAGATACCCACTGCACCTATACGCAGTTGCAACCGATCATGGGAAATTGGCTGCAGGGATACCCCTCCGATACCGATATCCCCTTAGAGGTGAATGCACACAACGCCAAAATATCAGAGCTCTTCACAAGATTGGCCATGAACGACTGCCAGCCCACAACCACCGATACCCATGGAGATCAGAAGCGCTTCAGCTTAGAGGTGGATGGACAACGGTTCACCTCCCTCAATGCATTAACGGACTATTTAACGAAAGCGGGCTATCACATTGAAATCTACACAGCCAGCCGTGTTGCCGATTTCTTTGGCCTGCACCATCAACAGGCAGGCGCAAGCACCAACACCCCACCCCGGCCCGTCCCCCTTCCCATGTTTTTCCAAACAAAATGGAAGGCATTTGACGACACACATGCAGATGCAAAACAGCACAACACCGCAAAGGCAGCAAAAGCTGTAAAGGTAAAAGCTGTAAAGGCAAGCCTTCCGATTATGCACTCAGAAACCGTGATACGGATTACCCCGCCAAACCCCAACCGAGCTGACAAGACCAAGACAACATTCAATACGATAAGAACCACAACCCCTTTTGAATCAGAGCTGACTTGGTTAATGAGCGTTGGAGGGATCGGTTTTAAGGCGGGCGGAGAAGAGACATTGCACGCGTGGTCATACCCCGAAGAGCACCCCCTTGTAAACGGTGAGGAGGCGTGGGAATTGGTGAATGTCATGGGGTTGCTCACCCGGGCGCTGACAGACATCGGCAGAGCATACACCTTGCCAAACGATGCCTACTTTGCAGAAGGGGCGTGTAACGACTACGCCGCCCTCTTACAAGCCTACGTCAATCAGCCCATTCACGCCTTTCCACTCACTCTGAGTAAAGATTTTCTTACCCAATACTTAACGCACGCCATCAACCATAGCGGTGAGACAAAAACACCCGCCTTGAGCGAGGCCGACACCCTACGTGCCAAGCGTTTATTAGAGGTATTGGAGCACTTTCCAAATGATATAAAGACACCCAAAGATCAACTGAAGCGCGCTTTAGAAGCGCTTCCGTGGAAAAGAGGTGAACCCTCTCCTTGGCCTGCTGTAGACAGAGAGCGACTCAAGCTTGACTCACTTCAGTCGCCTTAATCGACCTAGAAACCATTAAAGCGGATGCATGTCAAAGCTATTTCGTGCCCTCACCTAAGTAACAGATCAATCAAAAATATTAAGCCCCGTTGGGTTGGAGTAGTTAATCACCTCATATCGCGGCTTTTTATACCCCAACACGTCAAAGTTCCGCTCTTCATCGATCACTTTACGAATGTGGTCACCCTTCTCCTTCGCAACAACCTCATCTACGACTCGAGGCGTGATCAAAAAGAGCCTAGCCATTTTTACCCGCTGCTTACGCTGATTGGAGAAGAGGGTTTTAACCAGTGGAATATCACCCAGCAGTGGAACTTTGCTCTCTTTACTGTCGTTGGCATCATAATAATAGCCCCCAACCAACAAACTGCTCTCTTGCCCAATGACCGCTTGCGTATTGATGGTGCTGACAACAACGCTCGGCACACCATCAACGCTGGTTATATCATCATCCAGCGGGTTTGCTACACGCCCATCTTCGATAGCCACATCCAAATGTATCTTTCTCTCTTCTGGCTGATTAATAAGTCTTGGTGTTACTTTCAGAACCGAGCCTGCAGAGATCGGAACCAAATCAACCTCCTCATCCCCCTCCAGCTTCACATAAAATGTGGTGCTATGATCGATGATGGCTTCAATATTATTCATGGTCATTACCGATGGCTGTGAAAGCACCTGACCCTCGCCATCATTTGCGAGCAGCCGTACCTTCCCAAGAAAGTAATCCGCATTGCCTGAAAGAATGGAGGAGATGCTTTTGCCTTTATCAACCCCAAAGGTGGATGACAAACCCTCCGTAGAAGGGTTCCGAATATTGGCCGCATCACCAAATCCATATCGATTGTGACCATCGGATGCCTGCCAATCCACACCGATTTCCAGCAAACGCTCGGTACTGATATCAATAATGGATACTTCAATCTCAATCTGTTCAGACTTAACATCCAAGGACTTAATCAGCTTTTCATACATTGGCATTCGAGAGGCCAGGTCATAAACAATTACGGCGTTCTGTTGACTATTGGCTTCAATATAGGAGTCATCACCCGGGGTATGAAGATTTTCCTCATTCACACTCTCATGGTCTTGATTAGAGGCACTGAGTCCAGTTCCTTTTAGCCCTTTCGAGTTCACCAAACCCTTGCTTTTCCGACTCTTCTTACGTGCTCTTTTTTTAGCAGTACGATCACCCAAAATTCGATTAATGGTCGTCGCGACACCGGAGATCTTCATCGTACCACCACGATGACTTATCGTTCTATCATCAGCCCATGCGTAGTTTAGCGGGAACACCCTCACTTCATAGGTCGTGTCTTTCTCTTTTTTTAACCCTACATCAATCACTTTAGAGATCTCTTTCACCAGCTCGATATAGCGAGGCGGTCCCGAGATAAAAAGCAGGTTCTTTTCACGCATCTCACGCCAATTGAACCGCGGATCCCACACACCCAGCCGTTTAAGCGTATTTTTAACCCCGTGTGCTTTAGCATCACTGAAGTGCAGCAGCTCACTCTTTATCTCATCGGCATGATAAATAAAAAGTAAGTGACCATCGTAATACCAAATGATTTGATAGAGGTTTGAGAGTTTTAACAGAAACATCTCGGCCGTCACATTTCTAAAGTGACCATTCACCATCGTCGCACTGGATGACTTCAGGCGGTCACTGACAATGATGGGTATACCAATGGCCGAAGAAAAGTCCATTAATAGATCGACAACAGGTTCATCCTTAGAGAAGTGATCATAGGGTAAATCATACCAATTTGCAGCCACAGCACCACGGGGTATCAAACTCAACAGCGAACATGCCAGTACTGCCCATAAAAAGATGGTGTTCAATTTCAATCGAAACATGCTTAAAAAACCCTAAAACCTAAATTAATGTTCAAAAAATAAAGCTCAAAAAAACTTGTCAATACGGTCAGTTTTTATCGTTTTTTACCACACTCACAACAACCACTAACAAGACAGCCATGGGCCAAAGCGACAGGTAAAACAC
>JAYPBG010000015.1:0-4393 GCA_038124075.1 Gammaproteobacteria bacterium | reverse complement strand
TCAATATGCCATACATCACCGAACGTTGGCCAGGCGGAATGCTTACAAACTTTGTAACCATCCGTAAAGCCGTTAAGAAAATGGCAGCCATCGATCGCATGAAAAAAGATGGAACATTTAATACATTATCAAAAAAATATAAGGATCAAAAAAACTTTTAAATTCGGACAGTTTTTTTTGATTTTTACCACACTCACAAAACACCCTCACAACACAGCCAAGGGCCAAAGCGACAGGTAAAACACTCATGGAGATCATTGTCCAGCGATGCACATACAGTTGACAATAACGGTTAACCATTGCTAACAATGCTGCCAACTGTATAAAATCCCTTACAGTTATCCTTCAAGGGGTTTTCATTTGTTTATTATTTCACACATTCTATTACTTCTATAATCTCTATTCGTACCATTTTAGTAACAGTTTGTTCAAATCCGTTGAATCCTGAAAAAGAAGCGCACCTAGCATAGACAAGAGCAAGCATCGCGTCATTGACGGAATCGGTCATCAAACCACGATGCCCCCCACGGCTAATAGTTCAGCTTAAAGCGGTCATAGAGGTGACTCAGCACCCATGCGGGTCCAATCAATAAAAATTGCAGATCATCAAAAAACGACGGCTTAACACCCTCAATTTTATGGCCAACAAACTGCCCTATCCAAGCCAGAACAAACAGCAGCAACATGATGCTCATAAATGCATCCCCCATGATCTTTTGAGAGAAAAAGGTCAGCCACACGACCACCGCATTAAACAGCAACATCCCACACCCAATGGGGCGAGACAGAAAGAGATAGTAAAGCGTGGTCACAACCAACAACCCATAAGCAGAAACAGCATGCCACTGCCAAATCATCGCCACTATGGTTAGATAAATAACAGGCACACAGACCCAATGAATCTTCTGATTCATCGTGTTCTGGTGGCTCTTCCCATATTCTGAAAACCATTTGTTCAACGTTCGCATGACTCAATCCTCTAGAAAAATGTATCTATCTACCAAAATTAATGGTTATATAATAGAATCTTATACAACGAGCTTATACAGTAACTTATACAGTGATTTATACAGTAAGTTGAGGCTGCATAATTGATGAAGCGCTCTGATATCCGAAAGCCCGCAGTCGCAGGCCTGTTCTATCCAGGCGACAGAGAAACACTCTATGAGACGCTGAAAGAGATGGATCAGACCGCTGTCACCACCACCGATACCGCTCAAAAATACAGCTCACCCCCAAAAGCCTTAATTGTCCCTCATGCAGGCTATATCTACTCTGGTCAAATTGCCGCTACAGCGTATGCATTGCTCAGACCCTTCGCCGACCAAATAAAAGAGATCGTTCTCATGGGACCAGCTCACCGAGTCTACCTCCAAGGGCTCGCATTGCCAACTCATAAACACTTTTCTACACCCCTAGGAGACATCCCCATCAACCAACAGGGGATCGACACACTGCTCACACTGCCCTACGCCTCTCATCGGGATGATGCTCACAGGGATGAGCACTGCTTGGAGGTCCAGCTCCCTTTTTTACAATACCAACTGGGCAGATTTACCCTCACCCCAATTATTGCCGGAGATATCCCCCCAATAGACGCCAGTCAAGCACTGCGCCCCTTTTTACATAAGCCCGACACCTTGATCATCATCAGCTCAGACTTAAGTCACTTTTTAACCTACGATGCCGCACACATCAAGGACAGAGAGACATGCAAGGCCATTACCTCTCTTAGCGAGCCCCCTCTAAGTGGCGAACAAGCGTGCGGATGCACTCCCATTAATGCTTTAACCCATATTGCGCGAGAAGAGGGATACAAAATAACCACGCTTGCGCTCTGCAACTCTGGCGATACCGCAGGTACGCGAGACCGTGTCGTCGGTTACGGTGCTTGGCGCATGGACTGACGAACATACAAGCAAGACGGATAAGATATGGGCAAGGAAGAGAAGAGAAAATATGGATAAATCACACAGAGATCCATCAAAGACAGAAAAGACAGAAAAGACAGAAAATACATTAGATAGAGAGATGCAATTAAAGCTGCTCTCTCTGGCGAGAGCCAGTATCGAACACGGTCTATTACACCGCACACCGCTGCCTGTAAATCTCGATCAACTCCCCAAAGCGCTCAGCAATCCAGGCGCCACCTTTGTCACATTAACCATAAACGGCGCTCTACGCGGCTGTATTGGAACATTAATCGCACAGGAGCCCCTTGTCATCGATCTGGTGAATAACGCCTACAGTGCCGCATTTGAAGACCGCCGTTTTCCAGCGCTGACCGAGCCAGAGCTGCAAGCTCTTGAGGTTCATATCTCAAAACTTAGCCCACCCGAACCGCTACACTGCAGCAGTGAAGCTGAATTGCTCCATCAGTTGCGCCCTCACATCGACGGCATCCTTTTAAAAGCAGATGGAAAAAGTGGCACATTTCTGCCTTCCGTCTGGGAGCAGCTTCCTGAAAAAGAGCGCTTCATTCGCCAACTAAAAAAGAAAGCAGGCTTACCCATGGACTACTGGAGCGACGATCTACAGCTCTTTCGATACACGGTTGAATATTGGGAAGAGGACAAATAATAACCCATTATTAGCCCGTTAATCTCACCCACTAATAATTGCACCATCAACCACCTGGGCTTCCATTTTATGCCGAAACAGGCATCGGTCTGCCTCCCTTAAACGACGTGTGACTTCACGCCCCATATTCATTTGGATCAGTGTAAACTGCTCCAAATCCCTTTCATAAAGGTTTAACAACATCGATGAAGAGATCTCCATAACCGATGTTGACTCTAAAGCAACGGCCGCAGCGCTTCGAGGAAAGAGGTCAAACAGCGCCATCTCTCCAACACAGTCGCCTTGCACAAGCTCTTTTAATAGATAATCGGTTGATTGCCACGCTTTTGAGACCGCAATGCGCCCACTGATAATGATATACATGCACTGACTTGTATCCCCTTCACGAAAAAGACAGTCACCCTTGATCAAAGTACGTACAGGCGCATTCTCCACCAAATATTGGATCAGCTCTTTTTTAACCCCCCCCAATACCGGCACATCCTCCAGCAGCATCTGACAGAATTCGGCTGAGTAGGCGCCGCTTCCCTCTACCGCATTCCTCATTTTACCCTCCACTCTATTATCCCACACTCTATTACCCCACACTCCATGACCTAACATATCAGTAGACCAGGACAGACGTTTTTTCTTGTTATGAGCTTAAACTATTTTTAAACACCTGACTCCCGCACCCTGATGCACACCCCGACAACAAAGATCAAAAAACACTCACTAATGCACTATCAAAACCCAAAACCCAAAACCCAAAACCCAAAACCCAAAACCCAAAACCCAAAATCCAATACAACCACACAACCAAGCAAGCAACAAGAGCCCTATTTTATCAATGACAAAACACTGGGTGGGTCGAAATAAGTTAATTATTGAGCACAATCTTAGAGACAACTTAAAATAAGTACCCTCAAAGGGATAAAGGGTTTTACACTCCGGATAAGGTTTGTTATAAATTAGCTCAGGTGAGCTTGAAAGCTTAAGTGTTTTCAACAGAGATTCTCCAGATGGCAAATACGCGATTAAAGAGAGTAGCTGTTGTTCTTTAGTTTTCTTGCTTTTCGTATAATAAGAAGTTATCGAGGTACTAAACCATGAAGAACTTTAAACGCATGTCTGCCATTTTTCTAGTGGTCGCATCCGCCATAGGCATAACCGCTTGTGGAGAAATACGCGATGCAGATGGAGACTGTCGCTTTAACTGCACCAGCATGCCTGCTGACAGTAGCTAACCACTCACTGTGCAGCGTGCTTATGCTTATATCAACACTTGTACTCTGGATAACCACCTCTAATCTTTGACTCGTCTTTAACGGTCAGCACCTCTTGGACCTGAGCTATTTCGAGCGGCAACTCTAATAGATCATTTTTTGGACCATGCAGTGTTGATCGTACCTCCTCCAGAGCTTCAGTACCCACGCCACCCACGCCAAACCGAGCACTAAAAAAAGAGCAGGTCCTCCCCAATTTTCTTTCCAGTAAGCCAAATCGTTGCTAAGCTAAACTTTGTAGTCAGCTTAATGAGAGCACACACCCAGTCATGAATATTTTGCTTACCGGCGGCACGGGGTTTATCGGAAAACCTCTGGCCCTTACTCTGCTGCTGCAGAACCACACTCTTCATATTCTTACTAGGTCCATTCCTAAAGCAGAGCAGCGCTTTGCTGACGTGCGAGCAGACTATCCCGAGCAGCTGTTTTTCCATAGCCACCTTTCAAGCATCAGCAACAATACGGCCATCGACGCCGTTATAAACCTCGCGGGCGAGAGTGTAAGCAAACGATTATGGACCACCGCCAATAAGTACACGCTCTGGAAC
>JAYPBG010000014.1:21829-23552 GCA_038124075.1 Gammaproteobacteria bacterium | reverse complement strand
CACAAGAAGGCGGCGTGAATTTGAGCAATCTATTTCGCGCCAGCGACTATTTAACCATTAAGTATGTTGATAAAGGATATTGATAGAGTGCACAACTCACTCTATTATGCCAACGGAGATAAAGCTGCTTGCTTATCTCCGTTTTTTTGGTTAAATTGTGCTCAATTTAAAATGGGCATTGAAGCGTAGACTTTGAATTGATTGAGTGATTTTATGACAACAGACCGTTCTTCGACAGCCTCGTCACCTAAGCATGTGATGCCTGCTGCTGGCCTACGTATCCGTAAGATTCGTCATGTTAAAGATAAGATGGCCCGCTGGGGGATTGGTCTGGGCGGAATCAGTGTTATTTTTGCTGTCTGTTTAATCTTTTTCTATCTGTTGTGGGAGGTTATGCCGCTTTTTCGTTCTGCAGCGATTCACCCTCTTGCTCACTATAACGGCCTGACCGAGCATGACTCAGGGGGCGCAAGTCGTGGCGAGCCGCTCTATATGGGGATAGAGGAACAGAATGAGCTCGCCTATTGGATGACGCACCAGGGTGACGTTCACTTTTTTGATGTAAAAGATGGTCGAATAATCAAAGATCAATCGCTGGTGACGGTGCAAGATACTTTACCTATTGATGGTTTAGCCGTGAGTGGCCAAGAGGCCCTATTTGCAACCTTGCAATCAGGGTCCGTTGCGTTTTTTAAATTGCAGTTTCAGCATATATTTGCTGATGACCACAGTAGAAGCATTAACCCTTCGATCGACTACCCCTATGGTGTTGAATCGTATCCGATTGAAACAATGAGCGCCCATTTGGAACAGACTTCGCCGGGCGAAGAGGCGCATCAGCGTGAAGCGAATGGTGTAGACGGTAAGCATACTGGAAGCCGTTTGACGATACGTGATGGTGAAGAGTCGTTGACGTCTGTCGTTTTAGACGATGCAAATCAGCTCCATAAGGTAACGTTTAATAAGAGTACGTCACTCTTTGATGATGCTGTTGAGCTGGAGAGTGGGGGTGCACATACGTTGCCGTTACCACGTTACAGTGTGAATAATCTTTTACTCGGCCCAGACAGCCGTTGGCTCTATCTTATTGAAGAACAAGGTGTGGTTGAGGTCTATGATCTATGGGCAGAAGATGATGCCCAGATCAAGCACTCCATTGAAGTGCTTGAAGGCAGTACGATCACCTCTTCTGCTCTACTGCTGGGCGGGCACTCTCTTCTGCTGGGTGATGACCAAGGCGCTGTGCATCAATATATGATGGTCAGAGACAGTGAAAACCGATATGCACTGACACCCATTCGAACGTTCAGCGTCTCATCGCAACCTGTGACATTGATACAGTCTGAACAGCGCCGTAAAGGCTTCGTGGCCATCGATGCACAAGGGCAGCTTGCACTGTTTAATACAACGGCAGAGCGATTGGCTCTGTCACACGCCCTTGTACAAGACGGTGCGTCTCATAAAATAGTGGCGGCCATCAGCCCAAGAGCCAATCATCTGTTGACGCATGAAAGGGGTGTCGGTTTTAACCTTCTTGAGATTGATAATGAGCACCCGGAACTCTCATGGAAGAGCATTTGGAATAAGGTCTGGTATGAAGGTTATTCGGAGCCTGAGTATATTTGGCAGTCATCTGCGGCCAATAACGATTTTGAACCGAAGTACAGCTTAATGCCGTTGGCGTTTGGTACATTAAAGGCGGCGATCTATGCCATGCTGATGG
>JAYPBG010000014.1:17018-21767 GCA_038124075.1 Gammaproteobacteria bacterium | reverse complement strand
ATATGTGGTGCAATCTATACGGCGTTCTTTATGGCACCGGCTTTGCGTGCGAAAGTTAAGCCGGCTGTTGAGCTTATGGAGGCTCTACCGACGGTTATTCTGGGCTTCTTGGCAGGGTTATGGTTGGCACCCCTCCTTGAGAGTAAATTGCCTGGTATTTTTGCAATGGCGTTGGTGATACCGGTTGCGATTTTAGTGTTCAGCTTCTTTTGGTCTATGTTGCCTGGTAGAGTGCGTCATAGCATAGATGAGGGTTGGCAGCCCCTCTTAATTGTACCTCTGATTATTCTTGCGGGTTGGTGGGCGCTGTCGATCTCAGATGACCTGGAACTTTGGCTCTTTGAAGGCAGTGTACGTAATTGGTTAACCAACGAAATGGGTATTGGGTATGATCAACGCAACGCCTTGGTGGTCGGTTTGGCTATGGGGTTTGCCGTGATCCCTACGATCTTCTCGATTGCAGAAGATGCGCTTTTTGCTGTACCCAAACACCTCTCTTATGGCTCGTTGGCGCTGGGTGCGACGCCTTGGCAGACCGTCGTACGTGTTGTATTGCCAACCGCGAGCCCGGGTATCTTTTCTGCGGTGATGATAGGGTTTGGTCGAGCCGTCGGTGAAACCATGATTGTACTGATGGCCACAGGGAATACACCCATTATGGAGGTCAATATATTTGAAGGGCTTAGAACGCTCTCAGCGAATATCGCAGTAGAGATGCCTGAAGCAGAAAAAGACAGTACACACTATAGAATCCTCTTCTTGGCGGCCTTGGTGCTGTTTCTATTTACCTTCATGTTTAATACATCGGCTGAGTATGTGCGTCAGCGCTTGCGAGAGAAATACGGAACCTTATAAATGTTTAAAGAGAAGATAAAGCACTGGTTATCAAAAGGGACCCCTTGGGTCTGGTTAAATGCAGGCGCGATTGCGATCAGCATGGTTATGGTCTTTGGCTTGCTTGGGTTGATTGCCTATAAAGGCATGGTTCACTTTTGGCCAAAACCAATCATGCACGCAGAGTATCAGCCAAGCGGTGAGTCGAGCAGTACTGTCATTGGTGAGATCAGTGAGCGAGAGCTTGTTGATGCGAACCGGGTTAAGGCCTTGGGTGTCTTTGTTCCTGAAGGTGTCGATGAAATTGAGCGCTATCTTATAAAAACAGGCAACCGAGAAGTATTAGGCAGCGATTTTAACTGGGTGTTGGCGCGAGATCTGAGCAATATTCGTTTTCCTGATGAGGTTATGGTGCTGGAGCGTCGGGAGTGGGGTAACTTTTATGGCTACCTGGTTTCGGTCAATGAGAGTGATCAACCTGTTGCTAAAGGTGTAGAGGCTTGGGGGGCTCTGCAGGCGCGTATAGCGCGCGTGGATGAACTGAATGAAAAGATCGATGCCATCGAACGGGGAAAGATTGGAAAAATTAACTACCGTATGGAGCAGCTCCGCCTTAAAGAGCGACGATATGAGCTGGATGGCCAGCTTACTGAAGAGCATCGGCGCGCCATCAAGGCAGATAGGGAGGCCCTGACGGCAGAGTATGCGGGATTAGAGGCGCAGCTTGGTGAGCTCTATCGAGCACTGCGACGAGATAGTTTGACAGCAAAGTCCATGGAAGGGGGAGAGCACCAAATCATGCTTTCCGAAGTGGTGCGTGCGATTCAGCCTAATGCGCTGTCGTTACCAGAAAAATTTGCATACTATGCCGCTCATTTCTTTGAGTTTGTAACAGCGGAGCCGCGTGAGGCCAATACAGAAGGGGGCGTTTTTCCGGCGATTTTTGGAACGGTTATGATGGTCATGTTGATGTCTGCTTTCGTCACGCCTTTTGGTGTGGTTGCGGCCATTTATCTGCGTGAGTATGCTAAGCAGGGCACCTTAACGCGTATTATTAGAATTGCGGTCAATAACCTTGCCGGCGTTCCCTCCATTGTCTATGGTGTATTCGGTCTAGGCTTTTTTGTCTATTTCTTAGGCGGCAACATTGATGACCTGTTTTACCCAGAAGCCTCACCCGCGCCTGTGTTTGGAACACCTGGGCTGTTATGGGCATCCATAACATTGGCGTTACTGACCGTACCGGTTGTTATTGTGGCAACAGAAGAGGGGCTGGCGCGGATTCCAAGAAGTGTACGAGAGGGCAGCCTTGCTCTGGGTGCGACTAAATTTGAGACCTTATGCAAGGTGATTATTCCTATGGCGAGCCCCGCCATGATGACGGGACTTATTTTAGCCATTGCGCGTGCCGCGGGGGAGGTTGCTCCTTTGATGTTGGTCGGTGTTGTTAAGTTAGCCCCAACGTTGCCTTTGGATGGTAACTTTCCTTTCTTGCATCTGGAGCGTAAGTTTATGCATTTAGGTTTTCATATCTATGATGTGGGCTTTCAGAGCCCTAATGTTGAGGCCGCAAGACCGCTTGTTTTTGCCAGTGCCTTCTTGCTTGTCATTGTCATTGCAGCACTGAATTTATCAGCGGTCATGCTGCGTAACCGTTTACGTGAGCGCTACAAAGCACTAGAGAGCTAGAGGAGATCATCATGTCCGTTCAAACTACTGTCCCTGAAGATTTGGTCGAGCAACCGAGCGTGACATTGGGTGGCCTTACCCAAGAGAGTCATGAGCAAGCTCGAGGCATTGCACATGAGAAGATTGCAATGCAAGTCCAAGGCCTCAATCTATATTATGGCTCAAAGCAGGCTTTGAAAAATGTTAATTTAAATGTCGCTCGGAACCGAGTGACTGCGTTTATAGGCCCCAGCGGTTGTGGAAAATCTACATTGCTGCGCTGCTTTAATCGTATGAATGACTTGGTTGATAACTGCAATATCGATGGTAAGATTTTGCATGAGTCATACAATATTTTTGATAAGAACGTCGATGTGACTGATCTGCGCCGCCGTGTGGGTATGGTGTTTCAGAAGCCTAATCCCTTTCCCAAAAGCATCTATGAAAATGTGGCTTATGGCTTAAGGCTGCAAGGCATTAAGCGTAAACGTGTCTTGGATGAGATGGTTGAGTGGGCACTAAAAGGTGCTGCGATATGGGATGAGGTAAAGGACCGACTACAGGACAGTGCCTTGGGGCTGTCGGGTGGTCAGCAGCAGCGCCTCGTGATTGCGCGTGCCATTGCAGTAGAGCCAGAGGTGCTGTTACTGGATGAGCCGGCATCAGCGCTGGACCCCATTTCTACTTTGAAAATAGAAGAGTTGATCAATACATTAAAAGAGAAGTTCACGATTGTGATTGTGACCCATAACATGCAGCAGGCGGCTCGTGTATCTGACTATACGGCCTTTATGTATATGGGGGAGCTGGTTGAGTTTGGGGATACCAACACCATCTTTACGAATCCCATGAAGAAGCAGACGGAAGATTATATTACAGGGCGTTATGGTTAAGATATATTGATTGATCGGTTTGCATCGGGCGCTTATGTTGGACATCAATGAATTTAGATAGGTAAAGGGTTGTGGATAAAAAAGAATTTACAAATGCTCATATCTCTCAGCAGTTTAATGAAGATATGCGAGGGTTGCGCAACCAGATACTCTCTATGGGAGGTATGGTTGAGAAGCAGGTGAGTGATGCCGTTAAGGCACTGGTGATGGGTGATACGGCACTGGCAGTGACGGTGCGCAATAATGAACGTGATATTAATGCAATGGAGATGGCGATCGATGAAGAGTGTACGCGTATCTTAGCATTAAGGCAGCCTGCGGCCAGTGACTTACGCCTGGTGATTACCATCTCAAAAACCATCAGTGATCTTGAGCGAGTTGGCGATGAGGCCAATAAAATTGCGAAAATGGCTATTTTGTTGGCAGAAACAGGGCAGGCACCCAGGGGGTATAACGAAGCGCGCCATATTGGTAATTTGGTTACCAATATGTTGCACAATGCATTGGATGCGTTCGCACGTTTGGATGCAGAAACCGCGTATGAGGTGGCCAAGGAAGACTCGCAGGTAGATGTAGAGTATGAGGCGGCCATGCGTCAGCTTGTAACCTTTATGATGGAGGACCCTAGGAGCATTTCTCGTGTGATGAATGTGATTTGGGCGCTGAGAGCCTTAGAGCGGATTGGTGATCATGGCCGCAACATCGCGGAACAGGTGATCTATGTGGTTAAAGGCAAGGATGTTCGCCATAGCAGTGTTGAGCAAATTAAGCATCAAGTATTTGAAACATAGACGTGCCTTCTCCTATGATTTGAACAGCCTGGAGAAAAAGCCGCGGGATGAATCTGGTTCTTTTTCTGTGCGCTTTTTTGCCTCATCTTGATAGTCTTCAACGGTTTTTCGAGTACAGTCTGCAAGCAGTTCCCAATATCGCTTAAAGCGCTCCTTATCAGGAGTCTCTCTGAGTGCTTGGGTGTTAGGCTTAAAATCTGTGCCTTCTAGGTGTTTCAAAGTATCACCTGTGGCAATGCAGAGGGCGAATCCAAGGAGTTTTTCTTCGGCGCCATAGAGGCGGTCTGAATCAGACGAGTAGTTGACCTCTTTTGTATACCATAGCGAGTCATATTTCAGCAGCGAGTCTTCAAGCAGTGGGCGCAGCTGCTTGAGAGCAAGCTGGCGTTTGGCTATGTCAACAATGGGGTGTGCTTTACCGTTCTCACTACTGAGTCGCTTGACGGTCTTGGCTTTATTAAGCGTATTTTTAATGCCAATGAGCTCAGTCAGACTGTCCGTACTGTATCTATTCTGGTCAAGGTAAATGTTAAGGCCAAAAAACTGCATGAAGTTCATGCTAT
>JAYPBG010000014.1:9676-17008 GCA_038124075.1 Gammaproteobacteria bacterium | reverse complement strand
TTGTTTTACCGTGCCAAAGGCTGCCTCTATATTCTGTTAACTTAATTAATATTAGCTCAAGTTTGCCATGATTTCCTTGCTGCGTGTTATCTGAATGTACTCTATGTGTTACATCATCGTTGTTAGATAATCAATGCTAATACAGAGTGATAAGGAGAAAATGTAGGCACTGATGAGAATACGTGTACTGTCCATGACGATACTCCTTTCAGTAAAGGTTGGCACCATGTGTGCCTTATACGTCTAGGTTGCTGATATATCAGCAATCCAGTCCACTAGTTAGTATATATGCTGAAGTGTGGGAGTGGTAAAGATCGAATTCTTTTAGCGCGTTGCTGTTGTTAGGGGATCTTGTGATATACGGCCTTTTGCTTGCTATCCAGTATGGGCGCTCAGCTTTCTTTGGAAGGCAAGCAGAAGCATAAAAAAATAGATCTCTCTACATGCTATGTACCATACGGTCTGTATGCGAGTGTGGCATGTCTGTTTAGCCTAGATTGAGCAGTTCTAGCTTGAGTGCCTCGAGTGCACCAATGGTCTCCAGTGTTGTTAGGTCTGATGTTTCCATAATATAGTCAGCCTCATCGTTGCGCAGTACGACGGCTGCGATCGATGTTAAGGTGCCGGCCTTTGCGTCTCTTACCATGCTCTCAAGCAATGTAACAAGTTTGGTATTTGGCTTTGTCATCCCTACTACGTTGCTCATGTAAACCACCTTTATATATGCAATGTATAAATATTAAGCTCCATTAGAGAGGGATTGTATCAGAAAGAGGCGGAGGTTCGTCCAGCACTTTTTAGCTTACTTTGTAACGGCAGATCGATCAAAAAGCATGTCGAAAGCCTGGTTGATAATGTATTGATTTATAAGGGTAATTATGGTGTTTTGTTCGCTGGAAGATGTTGCCCGAAGGTCAGCTTTACGACCAGCCTACAGGCCGCTTCTGTGGGGGTGCTTCCATAGATGCTGGCTTGTGTATTGGAGGCGAGCCATTCACCTGCCAGCTGCTGTATATTTATTGCATATTGGTGCATTAGGTCGGCCAAAAGGGCAGAATCTGATGAAAAATGAAAGCGGCCACGCTCATAGCCATCAAGAAAGCATTGTTGGTTGGCGGCTTCGTTCAATAATTGAGAGGCATGTTGGTACATCCAGTAATCGAGCTGTTTCAAGCTCAGAGACTCAACGGTAAGTTGTGAGTGATTGTTTTGGTGGGTGCTGTGTGCTCCGCTCATTTGGGCTCTCCTTCTGATGCACTATGGGTCTACGAGTAATCGACAGGAGGGCTCAGTCTACTGAAGGGCCTGAAGAAATTCCAGAAAAACAGTGTTCGCCATCAAAAGCTATTCGCTGGGCTGAGATTTTGTTCGATGGCCGATAGATTGCAAATAGACGGCCAATAAATGTTAAAGCGTATCCAGCACTTTACCGCGGTCGTGCATCAGCTGCTGCGTTGCTTTGGCTTGTTCAATTAACTTGGGTATATCTGAAGCCGGTATAGTAGAGGGGAAGGGCATGCTGGGCATTTCAGATGCAGGTTTAGTGGCCCCCTGCTGATTGCCCTCCTCTGCCTCTGTAAGCGACCACCCTAAGGCGTCAGCGATATCTTTTTTGCTGAGCGACTGAATCACGTTGGCGTTGGGGTCGGTTGTAATCACGGTGAAGCCTATCTGAGCGTTTTTTGGGGGGGTCAGGGTAAATTGCCATACACCCTGTTCATCTTTCCACTTGTAAAAACTGTTTGCACCTTTTCCAGAAGGTAACGATGGGACTGAGGGGGTGCTTTCACTGTGTATGATGGCAGCGCCGTTGTCTGAGTCATGTTTGGAGGAGGGGGATACTTTCTCCAGTGTATTTGATGCCATTGTACCCAGCACCCCTAAATTAAGTGCCTCGAGACTCTGTAGAGGTTGTCCATTAGGCGCTTTTAGAAAGAGAGGGGTGATAACCGCGATCCCAACAGAGGTGATCATACATTTTGAGAAAAGGCCCACGCCGGTGCTCCTCAATATTCGATTAAGAAATAACTGGATTATAGCAGAGTGGTAGGGAGAGGGGGGTGAACAGGCAGGTTTCGAATAGGCTAGAGCTTTTGTAAAGCAAGGTTTAAGCTGTTCTCTAATACCAGTTTATACTGTAAATATTGAATGGTCTGCTGAATGGGCGTCTCGTTATGTTTGCTTTGTGATAGGTCAATGTCGGTAATATAGACAGGGTAACGTTCATTTTTTTGACGTATTGCAAGAAGGTGCTTGGCTACGTTATAAAACAGTGTGTTGCCAAATTCAAGCTCAGAAAACTCTTTATGATTACAATAAATCGTGTAGTTGGGTTGTTTATCTTCACCGTATTGAACCATCACTTCAACGGCGTAGTAGTGCTCCTCTTTTTGCCTGCTTTTCGTGGCATTATAGGGCGTTAAGTGGGTTTTGCCTTTGATGCTGATGGTTTTTGGTAGTTCGTAAAAGAGAATGGGTTCATGTTTATAGGACTCTTTTCGGTTAAGCTCACTCTCTAAACGATACCAGATGGCGTGTAAAAATTGATGTAAATGATGCAAGTAATCTTCCCGCTCCGATTGCAAGCAGGAAAAATATTGTATAGAGCCCAGCTCATCGATTAAATAGATCTCTGTCTGCCGATCTTTATCGCAGAAAAAGACCTGCACTTGGTTAGGCCTTATTTTGGATAATAGAGGGCGCAAATGCCGCTGTTTAAGTGCTTCATGATCTGCCGTAATGTTTGAGAAGTGTTTTTGCGGTTTACTTAAGTGTTTTAATAGAAGAGCATAATTTGAAAAGTGGTATGCCTTAGGTTGGTTCCCGTTAAATGCAAACATAGAGTAGTGGTTCTCTATTTCCAGCAGAAAACGCCGATGTTTTGGATCACCGTTATTGCTATAAAAGCACTTTGCAATCTCCTTGAGCAGGCTGAGGATGCGTTTCGAAATGGCCTCTGGTCGAGTTGAGCAGAAGCAAAGCACCTCTTGTTTGGGCATTTTAGGGGAGGTGCTGGGTGGTGTGCTGCGAAGAAAGTTAAGAATGCACTCTATGATGGCCTCATCGCCTTCAAACTGTGTTGCGATAATCTCATGCCATGAATTGATGGTGATCTGTTCAATAGACTGTACCAGATTGGTGTGCATACCGCTGTAATTTAAGGCGTCAGTCTGGTTCGTTATTTTCTGGATCCCTTTTTGGTTCCATTCACGCATTGGATCGATGCCAACATTAACAAACATCAGGTTGTGGATCGGTTGGTGCGCGGTATGGAAGTTCTCTTGAGGTGCTGAGGTGACTTTGTGCGGAAAGGCTTGATGAAATGTATGGATAATGCGTTGTAACTCGTGTTCAGTTAGATCAGATTTGTCTGCTTTGAGAGAGACGCGGGTGTCAACGGTCAAGATATCATTAAGGTAGCACCAACCAATGAGCTCGACGATGCTACGACCGCGCTTGATGGGGTCGTGATGATCGATCGCATCCAGCTCAATATGACCACTATAGATGATCCAGGTGTTGTTTGTGCTGTATATAGAGCGGCTGCCTGTATAGATGATCGTTAAATCTTCTTCAGAGATATGCTTGGTAATATTGGGGTTGACCAGCTCTATTTTGCCCGTTTTGCGTTCGAAAGCCGCGTAGAGCTTTCGCCCAAGGATCATCATATCTTGAGGGCTGATTTTTATGGAGCTTTTGTAATCACGCGCAAAACGGGAGAGGAAACGATAGCTGTGGTTCAGTTCATTTACGAGTGCTTTGCGTTCAATAATGGTGCGGTGTACTTTCCAATGTTTTCTTGAGTCGAGAATATTGAGCTGATGCGGTTTCCACTCCCACTCGTCGACCAGTTTTTCCATCAAGTTGCGGCGCCATTTAATGGAGCTTTTTGATTCAGGCTTACCGACGGGCTCATTGGCTTTAAAATAGAAGCAGCGGCGCATCAGCTCCAAGCGCTGTTGCTCATCACGCCCTGTTAAGTAGCGCTCAAGCTTGCGGTAGAGCATGACATAGGGGTCTAGCTCGTTAATGTTGGTTTTATTTTGATATATGGCGTCTTTATAGATATGAGCGAGGCAGTTGACTTGAGGGTATTCGCTGGCATAGACCTCAGTTAACAGAATCTTAATGGCAGACTTATAGGGGGACTCTACGCCTTTGTAGAGTTGCCACATGCCGGCACCAATAAATTCACCTGCAGGAATGGTGGGGATCCCTCCGAAGTCAATGAATTCATCTGTATTGACTAGGTTGTCTCTAGTAAGCCTTGCGGCACAGTCAGTGTAGTGGCGCTCATATTCAACAGGCACCATCCACCATAATGGCATTCTGCCTGCAATGAGTAGGCTGGTACGGTAGAATTCATCGAGCAATAAGTAGTGTTGTGCGCTGCCGCAATCTTCCCCTGACACGCTCTTTCGCTGGCCGCTCTTAAACTCCTCTAAATCCATGGGAAAGAAGTAGACTTCTAGCCCGATGGAGGCAGCCCACTTTTCAATACCGCGCAGTTTTTGTGAGAGCTCATCGAGCATCATCTGATTCATGCCGGGTTGATAGCAGACCCAAAAATCCATATCCGAAGAGCGTGAGTGGGCGATGGTGCCGCAGCTGCCCATTAAGGAGATGTTGTGAATGTAAAGGTTGGGAAGACGATCTTGGTTATAGATGAATGATTTGACGATGTTGCGAACGGCGCGAATATTGTGTTTATTGGGTTCAAAACCGCTCACGCCGCAAGGCGTTTGATGGGAGACGTAGCCTGGTAGCAAGGGATGATTGGTGTGAAGCAACAGAGGCAGTGCATCTAAAAAGACCTGTTGGCGGTTATTGAGTGAATTTTGTGTGCGTCGGAGCCGCTGCTCATTCACGTCCAAAAAGTTACGACGAGCTCGATTCAGTCGTCGTGAATCGAGCTCAAATGTCATGCCTGATGGTGTGGGACTCTGAAACGACTGGCTCATATTTAACCAGTATAGCGCTACTGGTTAAATATGAGCCAATATTGAGGCGTGAGCCGCAATATTTTTATCCGTTTTTGACAGCTTCACCTTGGCCAGATGGTGCTGTCATAGCGTTTTAGTAGCACGCCTTATGGCCTTTTTCACCTGCTCAGGGGCGGTGCCTCCCAGGTGGTTGCGCGCATTGACGGAACCCTCAAGTGTTAGAACAGAGTAGACATCATCTTTAATCACGCCGCTGAATCTTTGTAACGTCTCGAGTGGCAGTGCCTCAAGGTTCATGCCCTCTTGTATGGCGTAATTGACCGCTTTACCGACAATTTCGTGGGAGTCTCGAAAAGGTACGCCCTTTTTAACCAGGTAGTCTGCTAAATCGGTGGCTGTTGCAAAGCCTTCGAGTGCGGCTTTTCGCATATTGTCACGCTTGCATTCGATGGCAGGGACCATATCGGCATAGGCTTTCAGGCAGTGCTTGATGGTGGTCACTGTATCAAAGAGTGGCTCTTTGTCCTCTTGATTATCTTTATTGTATGCCAGAGGTTGCCCTTTCATCAGAGTAAGCAGTGAGAACAGGTGGCCAAAGATGCGCCCCGATTTTCCACGGACCAGCTCAGGTACATCGGGGTTTTTCTTTTGCGGCATGATCGAGGAGCCGGTACAGAACCGATCGGGTAGATCGATGAAGTTGAATTGAGCGGATGTCCATATGATAAGCTCTTCGGAAAAACGGGATAGGTGCATTGCTAAAATACTGGCACTGGCGCAAAACTCAATGGCAAAGTCTCGATCGCTGACGCCGTCGAGTGAGTTCTCGCAGATGCCTTCGAAGCCGAGCAGCTCGGCAGTCATTTTGCGATCAATTGGGTAGGTTGTGCCTGCGAGAGCGGCTGAGCCGAGTGGCATTTGGTTGGTTCGCTTTCGGCAGTCTGTAAAGCGTGCCGCATCCCTTTTTAACATCTCAAACCAGGCCATCATGTGGTGGCCAAAGGTGACAGGTTGAGCGGATTGGAGGTGAGTGAACCCTGGAAGGATGGTTTCGGCTTCACGTGCAGCAACGGCCAGTAAGCCTTGCTGCAGGCGCTTCAACTCAGACAGTATCTGATCGATCTCATCGCGCAGGTAGAGCCTGATGTCGGTAGCCACTTGATCGTTGCGTGAGCGGCCGGTATGCAGTTTTTTGCCTGAGGGGCCGATCGCTTCGGTGAGAGCTGATTCGATGTTCATGTGCACGTCTTCAAGCTCAATAGACCACGTCATATCACCCTGATCGATTCTCTTCTTTATCGTCATAAGGCCTTGTGTAATGGCGTCGCGCTCTGTTTCGGTCAGAACCCCAATATTTGCCAGCATTTTAGCGTGTGCCACTGAACCTTCGATATCGTAGTGCGCCAGCGTGTGATCAAAGGGGATTGATGCGGTAAAGGCCTCTACAAAGCGATCGGTGGATTCAGTAAAGCGACCTCCCCATAGCTTTTCTGTGGCGCTGCTCTGCTCTTTGGAGGTGGACGTTGATCTGTCTGTCGGTTTCACGATGAATGCCCTCTTATTTGATTCTGGCGATTATTGGGGTTAGTTCATATGCGGCTAATGATGCTGGCCCGCAACATGGACTAAGCTAACTAACTTACCGGCTATGTATAGGATGTAGATATGATCAAGTACGGCCAAGATCGATCTTTTTTGCCCAACTTCTGCTCAGTACGACCGCTGTTGCTGCTGATTATTTTTGCAGAACTGCTTGCCATTACCATTGTATTGATAAGAACACCGCTAAGCCAATTTGAGTGGGTGAGCCTAGCACTGTTCTCCTTCTATATTCAATGGGTGGTTCTGCTTTCAGGTTTTGTAATCTGTCTGTTGCGGCGTATTGATCAATATGTGGCGCCCTCTCTGTTAGGTATTGCGGGTTATTTGGCCATTTTACTCTGTACGGCTTTTGTCTCATATGGTGCGCAGTGTGTGTTAATGAGCGCTCATGGTGGGCCAGTCGGTGGAGAGGTATCCTGGATGTCTATTATTCAGCCAGTACTTGTGAGTGCTACCGTGGGTGGTATGTTGATGCGTTACTGGTATCTTCAATGGGCGTTACAGCGACAGCAGCGGTCAGAGCTGCTTCACCGTATTCATGCACTGCAAGCAAGGATTCGCCCCCATTTTCTATTTAACAGTATGAATATATTAGCGAGCCTTATTGGTACACGCCCTAAACAGGCAGAGCAGGTGGTCGAGGATTTAGCCGACCTTTTTCGGGTCTCGTTGCAGGTTGATAAGAAAGAGATCTCAATCAGTGAAGAGCTTCTGTTATGTGAGCGTTATGTGCGTATAGAGCAGTTAAGGCTTGGAGCGCGTTTACAGGTAGAGTGGCACCTGGATA
>JAYPBG010000014.1:4892-9666 GCA_038124075.1 Gammaproteobacteria bacterium | reverse complement strand
CCATACAGCCCATTATTGAGAATGCGATCAATCATGGTGTGCAGTCGACGGTAGAGGGTGGGTTGGTTTCTATACGTGTTGAGCAGAAAAACCAACAGGTTGTTCTATTGGTTGAAAACCCTTACCGCGAAACAGCATCTGATGAACGTCACTCAGGTAATCAGATGGCGTTGGAAAACATCGTGCATCGACTCCAAGCCCTGTATGGTGATAAAGTTCAGTTTACAAGTGGGCTGGTTGACCAGAGGTATAGGACCTGTTTGAGCTATCCAGATCAGAGCGAGCACCGTCGAGTATGACTTAAGGGCGTTACCATGAAAGTATTGGTATGTGATGATGAACCACTGGCGCGTGAACGGCTAGTGCGATTGCTGGCTGAGTTAGGCGTTGATACGGTTGTGGAGGCTCACAATGGTTCGGTGGCGATTGAGTGGGTGTCTCGATGTCAACCGGATTTGATTCTTCTGGATATTGAGATGCCGGTTATGAACGGCTTGGAGGTTGCGCAGCGCTTACTGCAAGAAGAGCGACATGAAACGGTTATGCCCGCCATTCTTTTTTGTACCGCGTATGATCGGTATGCGCTGGAGGCTTTTAAGGTAAATGCGATAAACTACCTGCTTAAACCGGTACGCAAAGAGGTGTTGGCAGAGGCGCTGTTGCGCTGTCAGCGTGTGAACCGCGCGCAGTTGGAGCGGCTCACCTCAGAGTTGTCGGGTGCGTTGCCTGGTGCGGTGTCTGCGGTGCATCCTGCTTTTGGATCTTCGGAGGCGAGCAGCGGAAAATACATCCGTGTGAAAACGACAAAGGGCATTGAGCGCATTTTGGTTGAGACGGTTCGATATTTTAAAGCCGAACAGAAGTATGTGTTGATGCGCACAACGAACGAAGAGATATTGGTCGATGAGACACTGAAAGAGCTAGAGGCGAAGTTTACGGAGGCGTTTGTGCGCATCCACCGTAATGCACTCGTCGCTGTGAATCATGTTGAATTGTTGGAGCAGGGCGCGAGAGGGCAGTGGTGTGTCAAACTGTTTGATGTGCCTGAGCCCCTGCAAGTGAGCCGTCGCCATCGTGCATCATTGAAAAAACGGATCCAATCGCTGCAAGAATAGAGAGAGTGAATAAGCGTTATGCACACAGAGAAACGAAAAGAGAAGCGCAAAGAGCACCTTGTGATTGCGACGCGTCGAAGTCCTTTGGCGCTATGGCAGGCAGAGCATGTGAAGGCTGAGATAGAGCGGCTGCATGAAGGGGTGACGGTTGAATTGCAGCCGATGGTCACCAAAGGCGATAAAATTCTTGACTCGCCTTTGGCGAAAATTGGCGGTAAAGGGCTTTTTGTTAAAGAGCTTGAGCAGGCGCTGCTGGATGGGCGGGCAGACATTGCGGTTCACTCCATGAAAGATGTTCCCATGGCGTTGCCTGATGGGTTATGTCTGGAGATTATCTGCAAACGAGAGTCTCCATGGGACTGCTTGATCGGTGGTGAGGGCGTCACGTCGATAGAGGGGCTGTCTGGCGGTACGGTTGTGGGCACATCCAGTCTGCGGCGTCAATCTCAGCTTAGGCATTATAGGCCGGATTTGGTGGTAAAGGATCTGCGCGGTAACATTAATACGCGTTTGGGTAAATTGGATGCAGGGGAGTATCAAGCCATTATCTTAGCCCAAGCGGGTATTGATCGTATGGGGTTTAATGACCGCGTCTCTGAGACGTTATCAAAAGCCGCGTCGTTGCCTGCTGTAGGTCAGGGCGCTTTGGGAATTGAATGCCGGTGTGGAGATGAGTCGGTTTTAGAACGGGTTCGAGCGTTGAACTGTAATACAACCCGCCTCGAGGTGACAGCAGAGCGCGCTATGAACCGTGCGTTGATGGGGGGCTGCCAGGTGCCTATTGCAGGTTTTGCTGAGTCTAGGCCCGTTAATGAGGCTGTCGAGCTGCTCCAGATGGAGGGGCTTGTGGGTCGTGTTGATGGTACGCTCATCTATAGGGCGGAGGCAGAGGTCTCCATACCGTCTGATTTGGCTCTGTCTGAACGGTTACATCAGGCTGAGCAGTTGGGTCGCGCCATCGCGGATGATCTGCTTGCTCAAGGGGCTGAAGCGATTTTGAGCGCACTTAGGGCTTGAGTATTTTCTATTATGCACACCGTGATAGTGACTCGGCCTGAGCCACTCAACCAGTTATTGTGTGAACACCTTGACCGTTTAGGTTTGAACACATTCGCCTTGCCAACCTTGGAGGTTCAGCCCCGTCCCTGTGTGGCTGAGTTGAGGGCGCAGATTCAGAATGTTGATCGCTATGATGGCGTGATATGTGTCAGCCGGCCTGCAGCGGGTTGGCTGGTTGAGCACTTAGATCGGTTTTGGCCTCAGCTTCCTGTGGGCATTAAGTGGTTGGCTGTTGGCGAAAGCAGCGCTAGTATACTGGCCCGTGCGGGCATGCCTGTACATTGCCCAGAACAGGGGTTTAACAGTGAAGCCATGTTGGCGATGGCACCGCTTCAAGCTCAGAGTATTCAGGGGCAGCGCTGGCTGTTGGTAAAAGGTGGGGCTGGAAGAGCGCTGCTTGCAGAGACATTGATGGCACGAGGGGCTGAAGTTGTCCCATTAGAGGTGTATGATCGTCTCCCAATGCGCTACCCGCAAGAACGGCTGCGCCTTTTAAAAGAAGCCATTCAGCTGGGGTCCATCTTGCTGGTTGTAACCAGTGTGGATGTATTGATGCATTTTTGGAGCATCATTGAGGGGATGGCGCTGGAGCGTGCACTGTTAGAGACACTGTATACCGCCCCTTTGATTACGATCAGTGATCGTATTGCCGAACGGGCGCGCAGTTTGGGGTTTCGTCATACCGTGTTATCGGTAAAGCCGGATAATAGTGAGATTATCAAAGTCATTAAGGGGTTAGTAGATGTCAAATGAACAAAAAGGCAGTGATGTCGAACAAACTGAGGTTGAGAACAAAAAAATAGAGCCTGTTCATCGGGCGCCGACAGAGAGAGCGCCAGCGTCGAAGGAGCGGTCAGGTGTTGTTGGCGCTATATTGATGAGTTTGATCATTCTGTTTATGGGGGTTGCGGGCGGAGTTGCGGCTTTTTTCTTTTGGCAATTTTTATCGGCACTGGACAATGAACAGGCCAAAATAACCGAAAGGGTTGAGCATCAATCACGTGTCATAACGCCGCTCAGTGCTCAGTTGGACCAGTTCAGTGATCAGCATCAAGCGATGCAGATCAAATTGTCGACGTTGGAACAGCAGGTTGCCAATGTTAAGAAGCAGTCGGATACCTTGTTAGATAAAGTGTCATCCCTCGATGGTGTGCACCGAAATGATTGGCTTATCGCTGAGGTGGAGCACTATATTAAATTGGCTAATCAGCGAATTGAACTGACCCATGATGCGGCGGGTGCTGCTCGACTGCTGCGCCAGAGTGTGGATGTGGCAAAAGCCGTTGAGGTCCCCGGCATTATTATGCTGAGAGAAGCGTTGCTCGCTGATCAGCATGCCTTACTGCGCGTGGCCAATGTTGATGTTGAGGCCATCTACCTTGAGCTCTCTGTTTTAAATCGGCAAGTAGAGGCTCTGGTTGAACCGGCGCTAAAGTGGTCATTTGAGTCGGGCTCTAAAGAGGGTGCAGCGCCAGTCAAAGAATCTGGTCAGGGTGTAGATATAGGCGCCAAGGTGCAAGGCGAGGAACAAGGCGAGATGGAAGACGGTTGGCAGTATGCTTGGATGCAGTGGCGCCGCTTCTTCCGTGAGCACCTTGTCCGTTATCGCAAAGTTGAGAGCCCAGTGGAGCCTCTGATGCCACCTGATCAGACAGCGTTCCTGCGGCAGAATATTCGCCTATTAATCTCTCAGGCCCAATTGGCGGTGATGAGAGGTGATGGCGATAACTATCGTGTTGCACTTCAGCAAGCATATGATTGGATTGATCAATATTACGACGTAAAAGCACCGGCGACTCAAGGCATGCTGGATGCGCTGGGAAGGTTGGTGTCAATTAATATACAGCCGAAACTGCCTGACGTAAGCCGTTCGCTGACCTCAATTCGGCGGTTACGTGAACATTGGATGGAGATAAAACAGCATGACCTGATGTTGCGTAACCGTGCGCAACAGGGTGGACAGGCGGTGAAAAAGGGAGTGGTTTTCAATGCGCCGGCCTCTGATGATGCAGAGTTAGGGGGTGAACGGTGAGATCTAAATTCATTCTCTTTTTGGTTGTTGTGACCGTTTTAGTTGCCGTGGCTGAAATGGTCTCTCATGATCCTGGGTATCTGCTGCTCTCTTATGGCCCGCATGTGGTCGAGACCAGCCTTGTTATCGCTATGGTATTGCTGGCATTGGTTGTGGCAGCCGTATTGGGCTCCCTTGTCCTGCTTGGAAAAGTGCTGAGTGTGAAATCTAATATGACGGGTTGGCTAGCAGCAAGAAGTGCGCGAGCGGCCCGTCAGAAGACTACATTGGGCTTGATTGAGCTGGCCGAGGGGCACTGGTCGAAAGCGCAGAGCCTATTGGGTGATGCGGCAACAGAGCTGGAAGACCCATTGGTTAATTATCTGTGTGCTGCGCGCGCGGCGGATGAGCTGGATGATCTGGAAGGCCGTGATGAATATTTGCGACTGGCCCATGAAACAAAAACAGGTAACCCTGATTTAGCTGTAGGCTTGACCCGTGCTCAGTTGCACTACCAGCGAAAGGATTGGGAACGCTGCTTGGCAACGCTGCAGCGCTTGCATGAGAAAGCGCCTAAGCATGCTTATGT
>JAYPBG010000014.1:3694-4829 GCA_038124075.1 Gammaproteobacteria bacterium | reverse complement strand
GAGACGGGCGAGTGGGAGCGGCTATGTGATTTGGTGCCTGTTGTGCGCAAAACCAAAATGTGCCCTTATAGCCAACAAGAGTTGGATGCCCTAGAGATGCGCGGTTATGAAAGGTGGTTGCGGTCTATTTTGAAGCGTAAGCCTGCAGAGATGCAGCAATCGGAGCAGTTATTGAGTGTTTGGCAGAGGGTTCCTTCTGGATTGCGCGCAGAGGAGCAGCTTGTTGCAACCTACTGTGAATGCTTGGCGGCTGTGGGTGAGCAAGGTAGTGCTTCGGCGTTGCTTCAGCAGGTTCTAGCGCGCAGTTGGAGCGATCGGCTTGTGGGCCTGTATGGCGGGTTGGAGCACGTCAGTATTAAGCAGAGCATAGAAAAGGCAGAAGGTTGGCTGGAGGCGCACCCAAACAGCGCCAGCTTACTGTTGGCTTTGGGTAGGCTGTCGATGCGCAATCATCAATGGGATCAGGCTCAACAGTACTTTGAGCGAAGTTTGGCAGCGCGTGTCTCAGTAGAGGTCTATGGTGAGCTTGGGCGGCTGTTGGCCGGTCGAGGCAAGCATGAGGCCAGTAACGGCTATTTCCAGAAAGGCTTGGGCATGCTGGTCAATGGGCTGCCTGATGTGCCTCTGCCAGAGCCTGTTGCCGCTGATTAAGTGGCGCCTCTTGGCATGTACTCGAAAACATCAGAGTGTGTGGCGTCTGGGTTGAGGCCACGAGGCTCTAAGTCGTCTAACACGCTGTACACCATTGTGGGAGATCCGCAGATAAACGCAGTGAAGGGCGATAAGTCATTAAAATCTTCTAATACTGCATGATGGATATGGCCGCTGCGTATTGACTCAGGTGAAATCCCTTTTAGAAGAGGATAGGCGGTCTCGTCCGTTGCTACAGGCTCGGAAGTGGATAGGTGCACTTGAAAGCTGTCCAACCGCTCTTGCCAATGACTCAACAGTTCTGTGAGGTAGAAGTCTTGAGGTTGTCGAACGCCCCAATAGAGATGAATAGGTTGTTTATATTGAAGGTGAATGCACTCTTCAATGATGGCTTTTGCCTGGGAAAATCCCGTGCTCGCTACAATTAATAAGATGGGCTTTAATGTTGAGCCTTGGAGCAGGCACTCCCCTTTGGGGAGAGTGA
>JAYPBG010000014.1:0-3684 GCA_038124075.1 Gammaproteobacteria bacterium | reverse complement strand
CCTTTGGGTAGATTGATTTCAAAGGGCCCTTTTGATTTAAGGTGATGAATGATGTGTGCCGATTGCTTGTTTCCAGGGGGGGTGCCAATATGCAGCTCAAGGCTCTGCCAGCCGTTGTCGTCGCTCTTGGCGTTGGGGCCGCTGGCGATTGAAAACGGGTAGGCCTCTCCGTCTATGCGGAGCTCGAGGTACTGGCCTGCAAAGTAGTGGATGCGGTCTGTGTGCCGATATTGAAGGGTGATCTGATGTACGAAGTGATTCAGCGGGGTTATGCTGATGAGCTTACAGTTTTCTGCCTCTATGAGGTGAGGTGAGGCTTTGTTTGATGAGTTCATGATGATTTAAATATTCGGCTGTTGGTTGGGTCATCTGCGCATGGGTTGCGTTTGGGTTGTACCGCTGCCAAGTCACTTCTAGCCCCCGGCATCAATGCCGGGGCGCACGATCGGGGCAGCAGTCGTTTGGGGTGTGTGCCGTTGGTCTATTTTCGCTTCATGGCATCAAAGAACTCGTTGTTGGTTTTGTTCTGTTTCATTTTGTCGATCAGAAACTCCATGGCGACCACTTCATCCATTGGGTGCAGCAGTTTGCGTAAGATCCACATTCTTTTTAGCTCTTCTTCAGATGTGAGCAGCTCTTCGCGGCGAGTACCGGACCGGTTGATGTTGATGGCGGGGTAGACCCGTTTTTCAGCCACTTTGCGATCAAGGTGCAGTTCCTGGTTGCCCGTGCCCTTGAACTCTTCGAAAATAACTTCGTCCATTTTTGAGCCAGTATCAACCAGGGCTGTCGCCATAATGGTCAGGCTGCCGCCCTCCTCAATGTTTCGAGCTGCGCCAAAGAACCGCTTTGGGCGCTCAAGTGCATGAGCATCAACGCCACCGGTAAGCACCTTGCCGGATGATGGGATGACGGTGTTGTAGGCTCTTGCAAGGCGTGTAATGGAGTCCAATAAGATAATGACATCTTTTTTATGCTCCACTAAGCGCTTGGCTTTTTCAAGCACCATCTCAGCGACTTGTACGTGCCGTGCAGGCGGTTCATCAAATGTACTGGCGACCACTTCGCCGCGCACTGAGCGGCGCATCTCTGTCACCTCTTCGGGGCGTTCATCGATAAGCAGCACAATAAGGTGGCACTCAGGGTTGTTTCGAGTCAGTGATTGGGCGATGTTCTGCAGCATTAAGGTCTTACCCGCTTTGGGGGGTGAAACGATCAGGCCACGTTGACCTTTGCCTACAGGTGCTACCAGGTCAATGGTGCGGGCGGTGATGTCTTCGGTGCTGCCGTTGCCAAGCTCCATGGTGAGGCGCTCTTGGGGAAATAGGGGGGTGAGGTTTTCAAAGAGTATTTTTGTTTTTGTATTTTCGGGCTTGTCGAAGTTGATTTGATTGACTTTGAGCAGAGCAAAGTAGCGCTCCCCATCTTTAGGCGGCCGTATCTTGCCAGATATGGTGTCACCTGTGCGTAGATTGAAGCGTCGAATTTGGCTTGGGGAGACATAGATGTCATCTGGGCCGGCTAGGTAAGAGCCTTCTGCTGAACGAAGAAAGCCGAAGCCGTCCTGGAGGATTTCTAGAACACCATCTCCATAGATGTCTTCACCGCTTTTTGCATGATGCTTCAAAATCGCAAAAATCATGTCCTGTTTTCGGGTGCGTGCCAGATTGTCTAGGCCCATGGAGTGAGCTATATCAACAAGCTCGCCGATTGGTTTTTGCTTAAGGTCTGTTAGATTCATAATCGCTGATTTTAGGTTTTAGGTTAATGGAAGGTCTGTTTCAGGGTTGATGAGGTTTATGTCCAATGTTGCCCGTTTTGAAAAAAGTCAGTAGTCAGCTGCTCCGCATGCTCTGTGGGGTTGTGCCGGGTTCAGGAGAGTAGCAGGATGTCAGTACATTTTTGTCTTAATGCTCGACTCCTATCCTGTTTGTGCTTTGCATCGAGGGCGTGCTCACCTCATTGCTCGCATTAATTTTAGGATGGGAGGATGAAAGTTGTATTAAATCAAATATAGCTACAGTTAGCGTCCATGTCCAATTATGGCAGTCTGGTGTATATAGCCGTTTGATTGATATCACCATCCATCCAAGCCACGTGTTTATATTGCGCCCTCATGAGCCTTGCCAAGGTGGCCGAAAGTATATAGGAGTACTTCGGTTAGCTTGCAAGATTGCCTCAAAAATATCTTGAAAAAGGATATTGTTAAAGGAGGGGGTTCTAAGATTGATCCAGTCAGCTTAAAGCAGGTTCTGGCTTCTGTACAGGCTGTAAATTGATGTTGGACTTTACTCTACATTAAAACAGCATCGATCTCAACCGTTGAGTCTTTTTATTTTCTGACAAATTCTTGGTCTTATGAGTGGGCGCCAGATCATGTGTTGGAGTGTGATCTGGCGCCTGCTCTGTCTGTGTCCTTGAGGGGCACTGGGGGATTGGTTATATGTGGCTGTCAATAAAGGCTGTGAGCTGAGACTTGGAGAGCGCGCCTACCTTCGTGGCTTCAACATTTCCACCTTTGAAAATCATCAGGGTCGGGATGCCTCGTATACCATATTTGGGGGGTACATCACTGTTTTGGTCGATATTGAGCTTGGCAATGGTGAGTTTTCCCGCATAATCACCAGCAATCTCTTCAAGAATAGGTGCAATCATTTTGCAAGGGCCACACCATTCTGCCCAGTAGTCAACCAGCACAGGCAGTTCGGATTTTAGTACTTGATCCTCGAAGGTGGCGTCGGTAACGTTGAGTATATTCTCGCCCATGGGTGACTCTCTCCTAGCTGTTTAATATGATGAATACGGTTAATACGATGAAGCAGTTGATTTCCTGTCTGTTCGACGTAAAGTCGTGGAAAAAGTGTATAGTAAGCCACAAGTAAAGCCAAGCCTTAAATATACTTACTGATAGGTGGGGTATGCAGTGGGCTATTAGAATATGTTTGCAGAGCAGTATTAATAAGCTATATATACTGGCTATATAGGCTGGCCCTCATAGGTCAGAATAGGTCAAGCTAAGCGCGTTAATAAATTGGAAAAATGAAGTGTGGAAACAGAGAAGACAGATAAAACAGATTATGTAGCCGCGATTGATATGGGATCCAATAGTTTTCATATGGTGATTGGGCGTATTGCGCAGGGTGAATTACAGCTATTGGATAAGTTGGCCGAAAAGGTGCAGTTGGGGGCGGGCTTGCTGACGAGTGGTCGGCTCTCGAAGTGTTCACAAGAGGCGGCGCTGGACTGTTTGGTTATGTACCGTCAGCGATTAGCCGGTATTCCGCCAGGTAATGTACGCGTCGTGGGGACCAATGCCCTGCGCATGGCCAAAAACTCATCGGAATTTATTGAGCGGGCAGAAGAGCTGCTTGGCCATTCAGTTGATATCATCTCAGGTGTTGAGGAGGCTCGATTAATCTATCTTGGGGTAGCACATTCGCTTTCTGATGATGGTAATAGCCGTCTGGTGATTGATATAGGTGGTGGCAGTACCGAGTTTATTGCGGGCCGAAAGTTTGAACCGCGTTGCATGGAGAGCCTCCATTTAGGGTGTGTGACGTTTATGGACCGTTTTTTTAAGGGCGGCAAAATAACCCGTAATAAATTTGATCGAGCCGTTCTGGAGGCGCGCAGAGAGGTGTTGACCATTCAGCGCTCTTTTGAGCAAGTTGGGTGGGACGAGGC
>JAYPBG010000013.1:11414-23864 GCA_038124075.1 Gammaproteobacteria bacterium | reverse complement strand
ACAATAGAACAAATAACAACCTAATAGGCTGCTATTTCGCGCCAGCGACTAGGTAGACAATTTGGTCGCTCTAAAGAGGCGTCTGTCTTGTTAATAGATAGAAACTTGACCCACTTGTGGAAACCCCTGCTGCATGAGGTAGCGGCTGGATCGCTGGATTCCGATATGGATGGAATAAGCTACCGTGCCCATGCTGCACATCATGGATTTGATTTTCAATTGGGTACGCTGATGGGGATTGATCGTGAAGAAAAAAATATTGTTTTAGCCCCTATTCTGGATGAGCAGGGAAGTGAGCTGGTTGCCAGTCGGCGTTTGAGTTACGACTGTTTGGTGGTATCGATCGGTTCAGTGACAAACGATTTTAATACGAAAGGCGCTGCGGATCACTGCGTTTTTCTTGATGCAACGGTCCAGGCGGAACGTTTTCATAAAAAACTGATGAATGCCTTTATTCAGTTGAAAGCGAAAAAAGGCCGAGGTGTATTGGATGTTGCCATTGTTGGGGCGGGCGCAACCGGTGTAGAGCTCTCAGCTGAGCTTCATAATGCTGCAGATCTGATTCAAAATTATGGTTTTGATCGCATCAGTCGAGACAAATTGAACGTGACGTTGATCGAGGCCGGTCCGAGAATTCTCTCGGCGCTGCCAGAGAGGATCTCCTCATCTGCTCATAAAGAGTTGGCGTCACTGGGTGTGACCGTCAGGACTTCGACACTGGTGAAAGAGGTGACTGAAGAGGGGTTGGTGACGGACACCGATGAACTGATTCCTGCACGCATCAAAGTGTGGGCTGCTGGTGTAAAAGCGCCAGAGTTTATGCGTGATATTGGCGGTTTGGAGACAAATCGCATTAACCAGCTGGTGGTGCGAGATACTTTGCAGACGACACGCGACAGTGCTATTTTTGCTATGGGCGATTGCGCCAGTTGCCAACAGCCTGATGGCTCGTTTGTGCCTCCGCGCGCTCAGTCTGCCCATCAGATGGCGTCGTTGGTCTATAAAAACATTGTGGCACTTGTGAGGGATAAGTCATTAACGCCTTTTGTCTATAAAGATCATGGTTCATTGGTCTCGCTCTCTAGGTACTCAACGGTGGGCAGTTTAATGGGCAATCTTACGGGTGGATCGATGACGGTTGAAGGTCGCATTGCTAGAGTGGTCTATATCTCTCTCTATCGTCTGCATCAGATTGCCCTGCATGGTTATATCAAGACGGGTTTGTTAATGTTGGTGGGTCGATTGAATCGCGCGCTCAGACCGACTTTAAAGCTGCATTAGATTTGGAGACGCGGAGGTTTAATGCCTCTGCGTCTCTTCTCACCCTTTTGGTTTCCAAATGAAAAGGGTGATGCCAATCAATACGCACCCAGCGCCGATAAGCAGTGAAGGCGTCATATGACTTTTTTCAAACACGGTGCTGAGATAGAGCGCAACGATGGGGGAGATCAGCGTCGCCAATGCGACCCTACTGGGAGGCAGTCTCTTTAAAATATAGAGATAAGCGATCATGCCGATAATGGAGCCGAAAATACCCAGGTATGCAATGGCAAGCCACCCCTTATTTACAGAGCGTGCTAAAGAGAGTGCTTCGTTGTCGTCGGGCGGTAGTGGAGGCACATTACCAAATATGATCCAAAGCAGAGTAAAAATAGGCAGCGATGTCATTAAAGTACCTACTGTTGTGCTGATGGTGTCTGCTTCAAAGCTCATCCGCTTAAGCAGTACGCTGCTCAGAGAAAAGCAGTGTACGGCAATGATCAGTAAAATCAATGCAAGGCCTGCACCCTCCAATAGGTGAAGTTGGTCGTGAAATAGGAGGCTTAGCCCCGTGATCGCGATGGCAAACCCGCCCCACTGCCGTTTTCTTAAAGCCGGTTCGTTAAGAATATATTGACCCAATAGGCTTGAAATAATGGGTGAGAATCCAAACAGTAGAGATATAATCCCACTGTTGAGGTGTTTTGATGCTATATAAACCAGGGTGAGGCCGGGCACAAAGCTTAGATTGTTAACCATGTAGTATGTCAGTGCCTCTCTATTCCAAGTGATCCGTGTTCGACGCAACGTGATAACAAGCCAGCCCGCAACCGTGGCAATGATGATTCGAAAAAAAATTCCGGAGAATGGATCTGTTTCAAGTGCGCTCCACTTAACGGCTAATGGTGTCGTTGACCAGATGATAATAACGGTAAAAAAAGCGGCGTAGAGTGTCATGATGGATTTCCTTTTTTAACTTTTAATATTTGGTGTTTTTTAAAGTGGTGTTTTAAAACGAACAGGCTCCTTTCGCGATATTGTTGTCGCAAAATCATTTAACCAGCCAATAGGTATGGCTGTTGGATGAGCTGTTAAAAAGCCAAAAAAAAGGGCCGTAGCGGTTAAGCTGCGGCCCTTTTTGAGAGGCTTGTTAACGTCGTGTTTGATGATCTACAACATGGTTAACACTCCTTTTAGTTCTCGTTGGGGCCGCAGTGGCTTTTTCTTGAGTAGGACCACTGTGAGGAGCGGTTTAATGCAAAGCCAGTTTTCCGCATGCGAAGCTGCTGCAGCACGGAGATTATTAATAGGGGATGGCATGAAGCGAGCGCGCTGATTTGACAGCAGAACGGTCTCCTGCTGTGAGGTGCATGTATGGTGTGAGCTGTTTGAGCAGCTGAGTGTTGCGCGTCTCATGGGGGTGCCCGAATAATTTAAATAATGTATATTAAATGGCGTATAAAAAGGTGATCGTTTAATACTTAGATGATAGGGGATGGAGGAGGGGATAACAACTGCGAATGTGAAAAAATTCGCATTCGCAGTTTGGTTGTCGGGTTTTTGTTAGAGCTTCTGTATTTTCTATGCTTTCTAAGTTTTCTAAGCTTTCTGTGTTGTGACGCCTTCGTTGCCTCCAATCAGGGTGGTATCAGCAGGGCGCTGTGCAAACAGTCCTACGGTAACAACACCTGTGATGTTGTTTATTTGGGCTTCCATGGTTTTGGGCTGAGCAATGCTAAGTCCATGAATGTCTAAGATGATGTTGCCATTATCTGTGATAAAGCCTTCGCGGTATTCAGGGCTGCCACCTAATTTGACCAGTTCGCGAGCAACAAAGCTGCGTGCCATAGGAATCACCTCAATGGGCAGTGGGAAGGTGCCGAGTACCGGGACTGTTTTGGTATCATCGGCGATGCATACAAACTTCTTGGCGACGGCAGCAATGATCTTTTCACGTGTCAATGCGCCGCCCCCGCCTTTGATCAAGTTGAGGTTCGGGTCGATCTCGTCGGCACCATCAACGTAGATGGGGAGGTCAGGCACGCTGTTGAGGTCAAGCACAGGGATGCCTGCGGCTTTCAGTCGCTTCTCAGTCTCTAGAGAGCTGGCGACCGCGCCCTCTATATCCTGTTTAATCTCGGCCAGTGCCTCGATAAAATAGTTGGCGGTTGAGCCGGTACCGACACCGACGTAGGTGTTAGGTTCAATGTAGCGGGTTGCGGCTTCAGCTGCGGCACGTTTTTTTTGATCTTGAGTCATATCGCGATTGTCTCTAAACTGTTCAAAATAAAGGTTTGGGTATGTGCACTGTTTGTATCCAGTACGCGTCCATGTATTGGGGGCTAATCAATATAGTAGCGATAGGTATAGTAAACGATGGTGAACGAAGAGAGTAGCATGCAGAGTGAATATATTAAGAAGATCTTAAAATCGAAGGTGTATGATGTCGCCATTGAGAGCCCTCTTGACTATGCAAGCAACCTATCGAGACGCCTAGGGCGTTCTGTCTATCTGAAGCGAGAGGATCTTCAACCGGTGTTCTCTTTTAAGCTCAGGGGGGCATACAACAAGATAGCCGGTTTGACCGAAAAAGAGCTCAGTCATGGTGTGGTGACGGCTTCGGCAGGGAACCATGCTCAAGGTGTTGCGCTTTCCGCTAAAGGCTTGGGTATCGATGCTACGATTGTGATGCCGACCACGACACCCGAGATTAAAGTGAATTCGGTGCGTGCGCATGGCGCTAAAGTGGTGCTGCATGGTGATACGTTTGATCAAGCGTATGAGTTGTCACAGAAGTTGGTTGCTGAAAAAGGGATGTACTATGTTCACCCCTATGACGATCCTGAAGTGATTGCGGGCCAAGGTACTGTGGGGATGGAGATATTGCAGCAGCATACCGCACCGATTAAGGCGATTTTTGTGCCGGTTGGTGGAGGTGGTTTGATTGCTGGTGTGGCGATCTATGTGAAATATCTCTGCCCAGAGATCAAGGTTATTGGTGTTGAACCTGAGGATTCTGCCTGTTTGGCCGCTGCATTACGGGATGGTAAGCGCACCCGGCTTGACTCTGTTGGAATTTTTGCGGATGGTGTGGCTGTCCGGCAGGTCGGTGAGGAGAATTACCGTGTCTTGAAAGGGCATGTTGATGAGGTGGTTACGGTAACGACCGATGAGATTTGTGCTGCGGTGAAAGATATTTTTGATGATACGCGATCGATCTCTGAGCCAGCAGGTGCCCTGTCAGTGGCCGGTTTAAAACGCTACTTAAATGATAATAAGGTCGATGAGGATGAGAACCTTGTGGCGATTGTCAGTGGTGCTAACGTCAACTTTGATCGATTGAGGCATGTTGCAGAGCGTGCTGAGCTGGGGGAAAAGCGAGAGGCTATATTGGCCGTGACGATTCCAGAGAAGCCAGGCAGTTTTTTGAGGTTCTGTAACGCGCTGGGTAAACGCAGCATTACTGAGCTCAATTACCGTTATGCAGATGATGATAGTGCGCATATTTTTGTGGGTGTACAGCTGCAGAGCCGGGAAGAGGAGTTGGCCATGCTGTTAGCGTCTTTGAAGCATGAATCTTACCCTGTTGTTGATATGACGGATAATGAGATGGCGAAGCTTCATATTCGGCATATGGTGGGTGGACGATCACCCGCGCAATTTACGGAGTTGCTGTTCCGTTTTGAGTTCCCTGAGCGACCAGGGGCGCTGCTCAATTTTCTAACGGCCTTGGGGGCGCGTTGGAATATCAGTATGTTTCACTATCGAAATCATGGTGCGGCCTTTGGGCGGGTACTGGTTGGATTGCAGGCAGAAGCCTCAGAGCGCCAGGGTATTATTGGCTGCTTGGATGCTCTGGGGTACGCTTATTGGGAGGAGACGGATAACCCTGCTTTTAAGTTGTTCTTGGATTAAGCTTGAGTGGGTTTCGTTTGAGAGTGGATGTAAACCCTTTTTTCAGTCATGATGCCATTGAGAGGGACATCCCAGCTGCATGCTGGTAGGGCGTTCAGCTTCTGAGCTTCAAAGGCGACCCCTACCCGCTTAGGGTTTGGGAATCGAGCATGGTTTCTGAGCGTGCGGTCGTAGAAGCCGCCACCCATGCCGAGGCGCGCCCCTTTTGTGTCAAAACAGACCAGTGGCATGAGTAACAGATCGAGCTGATGGACTGTTTTGCAGTGAGGGGGCGCACTGGGCCTGGGTTCGGGGATGCCGAATCGGTTGGTGATTAATGCGTCTGCTTGATTTATGGAAAAAGGTGAGAACCAGAGTTGGTTTTTGCCGTCTGGTCGCAGGATGGGTAGGTAAAATCTCTTTTTCATTGCCTCCCCGATGGGTATGATGCCGGTGGGGTCGATTTCACCGTCGTTGGGGAGGTAGAGGGCGATTGTTTTTGCATTTCTGAACCAGTCGCTGGTTACAATGGTTCTGCACAGGTTGATTGCTGCTTTTTTTCTTGAGGCGCCTGTTATCGACTTGCGCTGTTTTCGCGCTTCGCGCCTGAGTGTTTGTCTGAGTTTGGAGGTCTGTTTCAAGGAGGTGTTATTGTTTATGCATAAGGTGTGTGAGACCTGTATGAGATCAATGATAGTAAGGTTGCTCCCCAGAAGATATGTTGATCAGCCGCGGCCCTGAACCAAATGGTTCAAGGGGCTGGCCTCTGAGACACATCAGGCTTTCCGCTCGGACTTAGCTTAGCGCTAGGACCACGGACTTGCACAACAGCATCTGCTAGAAGCCTCCAAAATATGGCTTATCGGTTCTGGGTCTCGGCCAATTTGACTTATCCCCAGGAAGCGAACCCTTATTTAATTATATATAAAATTAGGTGAAGTAAAAGTCTAGATTGTTATTTTTTGCCCTTTATTTGAGAGTTTTTTAATCGAAAGGCTGCATAATTAATCTGAATTAATCTGAACAGTGTAATAAAAATTTAACAACTTTTTTGTTTAGCTATTTTGTAATGATCTGTTCCCTGTTGGTTAATGGACAGTTACTGAATAGGTTAGGTTGGATCTAAAGAGGAGGGGGTTAGAGGATAGAGTAATAAGCACATTGAGAGATTAAGAGGCGGTACAGAGAGTAAACATAGAGGGCACTCTTTACTTAGGGTGTGATACAGACTGTTTATTGCGTGAGGCCTGTTTTTGTACTGAGCTGGGTTGGATAGACTGGATTGGATCAGCGTAATAGGATAAGTTGGACGGGTTAAGCGGATTAGTTGAGAGGATAATAAAGGTGAGTGATGGCAATATCAACACATGCCCTTGATGAATGGGCAAGAGACTATGATGAATTGAATGGCATTTTAGAGGATTTGGGAAGCGCAACGCGCATTTCAGAGCTTCATGGCGTGGTGTCCGGTTTGCACTGCGGCAGCTCGGGCGCTCCTCTAAATCCAGCGGCCTGGTTGGCCTCGTTTATAGATGAGGTTAAGCAAGATGCACAGATGATGGCGGCCGAGGATGATGAGGCTGAAGTGGAGGCTGAAGTGGAGGCTGAAGTGGAGGCTGAAGTGGAGGCTGAAGTGGACGTCGAATTGAGCGAAGCGGACGCAGAAACATTGAAGCGTTTTTACGTTCTGACGGCAGAGGATCTGACGTCAGAGCTCTTCGAATTTTCGCTTATTTTGCCTGATGATGAGCACAGTAGCCTGCCCGATCGCGTTACCGCGCTGGCTGAATGGGTGCGTGGTTTTTTGGTCGGGCTTGGCCTCAGTGGGCGCCTGAGCCCATCGCCACAACACACTCAAAATGCCGTTCCGGGAGACGAGGCAGAGCCTATGCCGGCTGATGTGCAAGAGGCGTTACAAGACTTGTCGGCCATTGCTCAAGTTGATACGGCGGTTTTAGAGGAGAATGATAATGAACGGTACTATAGTGAGTTGGTTGAATATGTAAAAATATTGGTACTGACACTGAATACCACTCTAAAGCCGGTTGCTCTGCATTAGGGTTTGAGCATCGGATATAGTCAGAGAGGGTTGGGTATATCTGAGAAGATCTACGACGAGGAGTATGGATGATAAGCAGGATTTCGAAACAGGCGTTTGCGCGGCGACGGCGTACGCTGATGGATGCGATTGGGCGTGAGAGTGTTGCCATTCTCTTCTCTGCACCGATGCAGATACGCAGCCGTGATGTTGATTATAAGTACCGCCAAGACAGTGACTTTTATTATCTGACCGGTTTTAAGGAGCCTGAAGCGATCATGGTGCTTTCTCCTGGTCGAGAAGAGGGCGAGTTTGTGCTCTTTTGCCGAGAACGGGACCGTTCAAAAGAGATATGGGATGGCATTCGGGCGGGCACGGAAGGTGCGGTTGCAACCTACAATGCTGATGAAGCGCTCCCCATCGCTTCCGCTGATCAACAGCTGCCCAGCTTGTTGAAAGGGAAGAGGCGGGTCTATTATGCGATCGGCCGTGACGCTGCGTGTGATCAACGTGTGATTGGGTGGGGGAATGCCGTTAAAGTAGAGATGCGCAACGGCATCAATCCACCTGCTGAATGGGTGGCGATCGATACGTTGTTGCATGACCAGCGTCTGCGTAAGTGCGATGAGGAGCAGGCTGTGATGCGTGAAGTGGCAGAGATCTCCGCACAGGCACATGTTCGAGCGATGGAGTTCTGTCGCCCTGGCTTACATGAATATCAGTTGGAAGCGGAGTATCTGCACGAATTTTACCGTTATGGTTGCCAATACTCTGCCTATCCGAGTATTGTTGGTGGAGGCAAAAATGGATGTATTCTCCACTATATTGAAAACAGCGATGAGTTGAAGGCCGGTGACTTGGTGTTGGTGGATGCGGGAGGAGAGCTGGATGGCTATGCTGCCGATATCACTCGAACCTTTCCAGTGAGTGGGCGTTTTTCTGAAGAGCAAAAGCTACTGTATGAGCTGGTATTGGCCGCACAGTTGGCTGCCATGAAGCAGGTGAAGCCAGGCAATCACTGGAATCAGCCGCATGAGGCGGCCGTTAAAGAGATTACCGAAGGGCTGGTTGTGCTGGGGCTTTTAGAGGGTGAACCAAAGGATCTTATTGATGAGGGCGCATATCGCGCGTTTTATATGCATAAGACGGGACACTGGCTGGGGTTGGATGTGCATGATGTGGGTCGATATAAAATTGGGGATCGCTGGCAAACATTTGAGCTGGGTATGGTTTTGACCGTAGAACCTGGTATTTATGTTTCGCACGATTGCGACAGTGTGGATGAGAAGTGGCGAGGCATCGGTATACGTATCGAAGATAACCTTCTTGTGACAGCGGATGGTCATGAGGTCTTGACTGCAAAAGTACCCAAATCGATAGAGGATATTGAGGCACTGATGGGTGCATCGAGCACACTTTAAATGCACGTCGAGACGGCTGGACAGCCCTTTTTTTTATTAACACCGTTTAGGATTGAAAACAGCGTGGTAAGAGCGTGACAAAGCAGTATGATGTCGTCATTGCAGGTGGAGGTATGGTGGGGGCCGCGTTAGCCAGTGCCCTATCGACCATCCCAAATATGCATATTCTTGTCATTGAGAGCTCTGCGGCGCTCAATACGGCATCTGAATCAAACAGCCGTGGTTACTGTTATCAGTATGATGCGCGCTGTATCACATTGGCGCGAGGCAGTGCTGAAATTTTCCATCAAATTGGCATTTGGTCGAATCTGAGAACTCAAGCGTCACCGATTCAAGAGATCGAGGTGAGTGAAAAAGGTCAATTTGGTCGATCTTCCATTAAGGCACAAGATGAAAAAGTACCGGCGTTGGGTTATGTGGTCGAGCACCACTGGTTAATGAGTGTGCTGTACGATTATCTGGCAACTTGTTCTAACGTTGAGTTTGTGGCCCCCTGTGCAGTGCAGTCTGTTCAGCCTACGGCCGAAGGTTATACCGTCGAAGTCTATCATCAACATAAACAGCAGCTGTTGCAGTATGATGCATCCCTGCTGGTTGTCGCAGACGGTACAGGGTCGGGGTTGAGGCAACAGCTGGGTATTCAAACCGAAGGGTATGATTATCAGCAGTCAGCACTTGTCACGACGCTTACGCCTGAAAAAGGGCATGAACGGTGCGCTTTTGAGCGTTTTACTGAAACAGGCCCTTTGGCGATTTTGCCTCTGAATGATCAGCGTTGCGGGTTGGTCTGGACCCTCACACCAGAAGCGGCTGCCGAGGTCTCTGAGTTGTCGGATGAGCACTTTTTAGGGATGTTGCAGCGTGAGTTTGGTAACCGGTTGGGGCGGTTTTTAAAGGTAGGCAGGCGTTCACTGTTTCCACTGCAGCGCACGATTTCAAAAGAGCAGGTGCGGCCCAACCTGGTTGTATTGGGGAACGCAGCTCATACTTTGCACCCCGTTGCTGGGCAAGGCTTTAATCTTTCCGTTCGAGACATCGCTGTATTGACGCGCTGTTTGCGGCAGCGTTCTGAAGCTCAGTTGGCCTTGGGGGACATCGATACCCTTTTGGAGTACCAAAAAAACCGCCAAGCTGATCAAGCAAAGATCTCTCATTTTTCTGATAAACTGTTGCGTCTATTTTTACATCAAAATAGGGGCGTCACCTTGGCAAGAAACATTGGGTTGGTGACCTTTGATCTTTGGCCAGGTGCTAAGAAAATGTTGGCAAAGCACGCTATGGGCACATTGACGCACACCTCTCTTCAGTAAGTGACTTCTAATAGATGATCTTTTTTAATAAGTAATGATTAAGCAGTGTGCAGTGTGCAGTGAGTTTGCAAAGCGGATAAACCAGAGTTGTGAAGTGGTATAGATGTTAAGTGGTATAGAAGAACAGTGACGTATTGTGATGAAGTAGAGGCATTTGATGTTGTGATTGTCGGTGCAGGTATGGTGGGTCTTATGGCGGCGAATTTGCTTGCGACGACCTTGCCTGATGTCACCGTTGCGATCATTGAGGCCCGACCTGTGCGAACGCGGACTGAGGCGCGTGGTGATGCATCTGACGTGGACGTGGGTAGGGCGGCCAGTGTAGCTGATTTTCAGCCGAGAGTGAGTGCTATTACATTGGCCTCTGAACAGCTGTTTCGGTCTGTGGGGGTTTGGGCGTCGCTTCAGCCCCATGCAACCCCTTTTTCATCGATGCAGATACGTGAGCAGGATGGCACCGGAGAGGTTCGGTTTGATGCCTTTGATGCTGGGGAAGCGTACGCGGGTTATATTATTGAAAATCGGCATATTGAGCAGTCGCTTCTCGATCGATTAAGAGAGATGAACGCGCAGGATAAAGAGGATCGGCTACAGTGGTTCTCGCCTGATCGATTGCTCTTTTTGAGTCAAGAAGAGGATGAAACATGGCGGCTTTCATTAAGCAGTGGTCAACATATCCGTACCAATGTCATTGTGGGTGCAGATGGTGCTCAATCCCCTACACGCGCTCAATTGGGTTTTGATACCGTCGAATGGGATTATCATTCGACCAGCATTGTTGCAACGATAGAGACTCAAAAGCCACATGGGGGGGTTGCTAGGCAGGTATTTACCTCTTCGGGGCCTTTAGCGTTTCTGCCTCTGGGTGGGCCTGATGCTTCGGCCCACCGGTTTGTCTCAATTGTGTGGTCAGTGAAACCCGGTGTGGCGGAGCATTTAATGAGCGCGACCGATGATGAATTTATTCGGGCGCTCGAGCATACGTCTGAGCAGTGGTTGGGTTCTGTTGTGGCGGTGTCGCAACGCTTTTCCTTTCCGTTAAAGCAGCGTCATGCAACGCGCTATACTCAGCCGGGCGCCGTACTGGTCGGGGATGCAGCCCATGCTATCCACCCATTGGCAGGGCAGGGGGTTAACCTGGGTTTTTTGGATGTTGCTGTACTGGTTGAAGAGTGGCAGGCCCTGATGGGCAGTAGGCTGTCGTTGGGGGATGCTCGTATTTTAAGGCGTTATGAGCGGCGCAGGAAGGCGGGTAATATAGTCATGACTTCGGCCGTTGAGTTGTTTAAGCGCATTTATGAGGCCGATGCGGTTTCAATACGTCTGGCCAGAAACCGCGGTATGCACTGTGTTAACCGTTTGGAACCGCTGAAGCATCAGATTATGGCCTATGCTATGGGGCGTATCGAAGATCTGCCTCAATCCGCTATAAAAGAGCCTATGATATGAGAGGTGTATCATGAGTGTGTTGCCTCCCCTCCCTGCTTCAGATCTTATTGAGTTTTCCCAAGCGATAAAAAGTGTCTCATTGGCAACACTGAATGAGCGTGGTGAGCCTCATATCTCCTATTCACCCTATGTCAGTGAACATCTGACGTCGTTGTATATTTTTGTCAGTGGTTTAGCTGGGCATACGGCCAATTTATTGCGTAATCCAATGGTGAGCGTTATGTTGATTGAAGGCGAGCACGCCTCTGCGCAGATTTTTGCTCGACAGAGGTTGACTATGAAGTGTGATGTGAAGCCTATAGATCGAGATGAACAGGTGGGTTCCCTTTGGTCTACGATATTGACACAGATGGAGGCGCGTCACGGTAGTGTGGTTGGCATGCTGAAAACATTGCCCGATTTCCAGCTGTTTCGGTTGGATGCTCGTCAAGTGACGTTTGTAAAAGGTTTTGGTCAAGCATATCATGCCGCTGTAGAGCCCAATGCGGATGTCCTTCCAGCCTTAATGCATATCAGCAGTGAGGCCCTTAAAAATAGCGATGTGAAAGAAAAAAATAATAAATGAGCTGAACGAATGAGTTGTCTAGTTGGTCATTTTCAATGTCCGTATCTTTTACACCTGCTATGAGGTGTCGTATATTTTTCAATTTAAGTAATTGAAAAATATAATAAAAAAATATAATAAAAAATTGGTACGCCTTTTGCTTTCTCTTCTAGCGAGTAAATAATATTCAATGATTAGAGGAGTAGTAAATATTATGAATATTTCAAAAAAACTATTAGCCGCTTCCGTTGCTGCAATCGCGTCTGGTTCAGCATTGGCTACCCCAACGTTAACAATTGACTGGGATTCGGATAATGACACATACGATGCCACCTCCGTTGTGTACGATAACGGCGCTGGGGACACTTTAGGTGGTGTGAATGATTATATCCTCAATGCGTTTGTCTCGGGTGACTTATTGGTAAACGTGGCAACGGGTTGGACTTATGGCGATCCTGGTGCTCATTTGACCGTCTCTGCTTCAAGTGCAGGCCATAATGTTGCAGGTGACCTCACGGTTACTTACAGTGATAC
>JAYPBG010000013.1:3149-11404 GCA_038124075.1 Gammaproteobacteria bacterium | reverse complement strand
CCAGCTGGTTGAGTTCTTGATTGATTATGTTGAGAATGCCAGTATTGCAGGCCTTTCAGAAACTAAGCTCTTTGTTTCTGAAGCAAACTGTAATTTTTCAGACCTTGGTTGTGTGATGACAGAGGTATGGAATGGTGCAGGCAATACGCTAGAAACCACTACTTTTGACCTTACAGGCAGCGCGCAGTATGGCCTCTCTTTGCAGACAGCATTCGAGTTGGATAACCCTTTCAACTTCTCTGCTGATTTTGATGTAGCTGTACCTGAGCCAGGTTCCATCGCTCTATTGAGTCTTGGACTGTTGGGCCTTGGTGCTGCACGTCGAAAATCAAAATAAAACAGCGCTTTTATTTTGATTGGTTTTGTTTGAGTGAACGCTCGAATAAGCAAACAAAAAACCCGCTCAGTGCGGGTTTTTTGTTGTGTAAAATTAATTGACGCAGGTGAGTGCATTGCTCAATTGAACGAAGTCGTGGACGCTCAGCGCTTCTGGTCTGGCGTTGGGGTCGATGCCGGCTGCGGATATCTGAGCTTCTGATGCGATCTTAGATAAACTGTTACGAATCACTTTGCGCCTTTGGTTGAATGCTGTGGTGACGATGAGGTTGAGCTGCTCAGGCGCTTTCGCAGTGTGAGGGAGTGTTGAGTAGGGTATCAGCCTTACGATGCCTGAGTTTACTTTAGGGGGTGGGGAGAAGGCGTGGGGTGGTACGTCAAACATATGGGTCACTTCGCAGCAGTACTGCAGCATGACGGAGAGACGGCCATACTGTTTGCAGCCAGGGCGGGCTGCCATTCGATCCACCACCTCTTTTTGCAGCATAAAGTGCATATCAGAGATAACCGCCCGGTGCTCAAGAAGGTGGAAGAGTATGGGGGTCGATATATTGTAGGGTAAATTACCGATGATGCGTATTGGGGGTGGGGCTAAGTGTGCACGACCGGCGAGTGTTGTAAAATTTACTGACAAAGCGTCTGCTTCAATAATATTCAGAGGGCTGTCTGAACACTCTTTGTACCATTCGTGCAGGCGCTTGACCAGGTCTCGATCCAGCTCGATGACGGTTAGGGTGTTGAGGCTCTCCAGGAGAGGGCGTGTTAATGCCCCTAAGCCGGGGCCGATTTCGATGACGCGATCCTCTTTTTGGGGGTTAAGCGACTGGATAATCGAATGGATGATATTGGGGTCTTGTAAAAAGTTTTGCCCAAAGCGTTTTCGTGCTTTATGCGATGAGTCCGTTTTTCTATTCACAGTGGCCGGTGACCTCTTTAGATATTGTGCCTGTTTTGGGAGATCTGTACCGCTGCGGTCAGCGCGGCGATAAAGCTGCTAGGATCGGCTTTTCCAGAGCCAGCCAGAGTCAGGGCGGTGCCATGATCAACCGATGTGCGTATTATGGGTAGGCCAAGTGTGATGTTGATGGCATGACCAAAGCCCGCATATTTTAACACCGGTAACCCTTGGTCGTGATACATGGCCAAAAAAACATCGGTGTTTTGGGTGTATAGCGGTGTCAGCAGTGTATCGGCTGGGTAGGCACCCGATATGTTCATTCCGCGCTTGGAGAAGGTGTCGATCACCGGGTTGATGACCTCAATCTCTTCTCGACCCATATGACCCTGTTCTCCGGCATGAGGGTTTAAGCCGCACACGCGAATGGTGGGGTTGGCAATGCCGTATTTGTCCACCATCTCTTGATGAATAATGGTGATGACCTGTTCGAGTAATTGTGGGGTAATGGCATCTGGGACAGCGCTTAGGGGTAAGTGAGTGGTTGCCAGGGCGACGCGAAATTGATCGGCCGCCAGCATCATCACCACCTGCTCAGTATGGGTGAGTTCAGCCAGCAGCTCCGTATGACCGGTGAAGGGGATGCCCGCTTCGTTGATAATGCCCTTGTGAACGGGGGCCGTTACCAGGGCCGAGCCGCGTTGATCTGAGCAGAGTTGAGTGGCTGTCGTTAAGGTGTCGATGACATAGCGTGCGTTGTTTGGGTTTAAGAGGCCTGCGGTGCAAGGTTCAGCCAGCTGTGGGGGGAGTAGTCGTAAATGGCCTTTTTCTGCGGGTTGGTGGCACTGCTCCGGCACAGTCTCAACGATGTTGAGATGGAGCCCAAGTTGGTGGGCTCGCTCAGAAAACATCTCAGGATCACCGAGGGTTAACCAGTTGGGTTGCTGTGACGTTACGGCGGCATACGTCAGTACAATATCGGGCCCTATGCCTGCTGGCTCCCCTGCACTGACAACCGTTGGGCGCCTTAGATCACCGTCGTGCATTATGGCGTGCTCTTTAGAGGGTTGCTTATTTTCAGCGGAACGGCTTCAGCAATCTGCTCAATGGGCACTTTGAACTCAATAAAAGCATCTTGGCGAATTTCGCGCAGCCAGATCGGCAGCTCTTCTTCAAATTTGCGCTTGTAGACGTAGTTTTTAGCTTGGGCAATGCGGAACTTATCGCTGAAGTCCTCTGTGCGGGTGTCTGTGACTTCTAAAATATGCCAGCCGTAGGGTGTTTCGAAAGGTTCTGATAGCGTGTTCACGGCGGTAGAGTGCATCACCTCTTCAAAGCGTGGGACCATCTGCCCTGGTGAGACCCAGCCAAGGTCGCCACCGGCACGGGCGCTGCCGGGGTCATCAGAGTATGTCTGTGCTAACTGTGTAAATGAGGCGCCTGATGTTAGTTTTTTATGGATCTCTTTGGAGAGCTGTTGTGACGCGATGTTGGATCGAATCTCATTGGGTTTAATCAATATGTGGCGGACTTTAAGCTGGTCGATCATTTTGGTGGTTTTTCCGCGGCGGTCGGTCAGTCGAATGATGTGATAACCGCTGTCACTTTTTATTGGCGTCGCTATCTGGCCGACACTCATACTGATTGCTTGGTCGGAGAAGAGCGTGGGCAGCTCAGCTACCGGGCGCCAGCCTAAGTCGCCACCTTCGAGTGCGTTGCGGCCATCCGAGTGACGTGCAGCGATCGCTTCGAAGCGGCCGGGGTGTTCTGACAGTTCTTGATAAAGCCCGTCGGCTTTCTCCTTAGCGTCCTCGCCTGCTGTGATGAGAATGTGGTGAATGCGGTAGTCAGCAGCCAGCTGCTGTTTCCCCAAAGGGGAGTTTAGAAAGGTGTTGGCATCTTGCTCGGTGACTTGAATACGGCTACCGACTCTGCGTTTTTGAACCTGTTGTAGAAGCATGTCTCGACGAATCTGCTCGCGAAAGGAGAGGTAGGCAATGCCCTGGTTTGCAAGCTCTTTCTGAAAAGCGTCAATATCAAAGTTATTCTGAGTGGCGATGGTCTTGATGGCATCATTGAGCTCGTTGTCGCTGATGCGAATACCCATCTGATCAGCCATCTGCATCTGAAGTGTCTCTAAAATTATTCGGTCCAAGAGTTGTTTGACCAGCACTTCCTTGGGAGGCAGTGCTTTTTGAGTCGCCAGCGGTTGCGAGATCTCTGCGATACGTTGATTGATGTGGCTTTGAAGGATCGCTTCGTCATTCACCGTTCCGATCAGGCGGTCGAGTAAGAGGTGATGTTCTGAGGTGTTGCTATTGGGGGCTTCTGCTGAAAGGGGGGGGCTAAAAGGTGATAAGATCGCCAATGAAGCCATCAGTAGACCGGTGGTAAGCGGCTGTGACGGCCTTGATGGGTGCTGCAATGGTATGGGTAAACGCTGCTGAGTAGGTGAGGTGTGTGTCTGCTGTTTTAAGCTATCCATTGTATGTGCCCCATGTATGTGCCTCATGTATGTGCCTCATTGTATTTGTCTATGCTGTCTGTCTATGTTGTTTGTCTATGCTGTTGGTTAGGACCTGTTTAATCAATGAATTGATCGTAACCAAAGATCGATTTTTCCATAAGTGATTGGAGTTTACCGCCCAGCTGTCCGAGCCCTATCAGTTCAAATTCCAGCATCAGTGAATATTTGGTGGTTGGGTCGTCACTGGCGGTATTGGTGTCTTCGATGCGACGGCGATAGACCAACGAGGAGCGCCAACAACAGCTGGAATAGCTAAGACCGGTTAATTGCTCTAAAGTTTGACGTTTTTTTAAATCAAAGTTCCAAGCGGCAATGATATCCCAGCGGTCAGAGTAGGGGTGAATCATGGAGAGGTCATATTGGCTGATCTCTTCCTCTGATGTGCTGTCTGCTTGTCGGAAGCGGTAACCAAGATGGTAGAGCTCGCGTTCGTTGACAAGGTAGTTGATCTGAAACTGTCCCTGCTCAATGGTGTCATCATGGGGGTTCCACTCAAGGGTAACCCGGCTGCTCCAGAAGTCACGCCACTGGAGCTGGCTTTCAGTGATGATGTTGGAGGTTGTGCGCTCTTGTTCTGATGCGTCATCGGTATCGCTGCTGTCGCCCTCTAATAAGACGTTCCGGTCATCAAAGTAAAAAATCTGGCCAATACTGGTACGGGCAAACTCTTTGCCGCTGGTACCGCTGATGAGTCGAGAGGTCACTGCGGCTGATACTTGCTGGGCATCACCTATTCGGTCATGTCCGCTGAAGCGGTTTGTTCGAAAAAGCTGGCTCATACTGAATGTCAGTTCTGATGTGTCCAGTAAGGGTAGGTCACCTTGGGCTTTGTCGGGTATCGCGAGAAAAAAGAGCCGCGGTTCAAGTGTCTGTAGTGTGAAGTGGCCTGAAGAGGGGGCTTCAGGTGCGTGCTCAGCCTGTTGGATGTAGCGTTCAAAAAACAGGCCGGTATCGAGGCTGGCGCTGGCCAGGGTACGGGTTTGGGTGCTGAGCTCACGGCTAAGCGCGTCACCCTCAAGGCTGCCCAGCTGGTAGTGGGTTGCATAGAGGGTTGCACTGGGACGCACAAAACCCCATTCCCAGTGTATGGGCATCGAGAAGGTGGATTCGTAATGAAGTCGTGTGGCGTAGGCTGGATGGGTGTTTGAGTGATTGCTTTGGGGTTGTTCGAAGTAGACCAGTTGTGCCGAGTTGTTCCATTCGGCGTTGATCCACTCAGCATTCATCATACTTTGACCCGATGTTTCTTGATCCAGTCTCTTTGGGGTTGACCCATCTGCGCTCTGCTGTTCTGTACGGTTCGGTTCCGCGTCAAATAGAGTATGCCGCACTTGATGTTGGAGGGTCAGTTCAGGGAGTCGCCTGTAAGGCAGGTCATTATCAGCGATGCTGGCATCAATGGTCTGCCATGATTGGAAACGAACGCCAAATGACCACTGATCGCGAAGGTAGTCTAGGCGCAGAGCCCGAACCAGATGGCTGTCACTGATGGTGCTGAGGTCCGTACCGAAATCGTCTAAGTAATCGGCATCAGAGACATAGTTGAGATCGAGGTGCGCTTGCCAAAAGAGCCCCCAGTCCGCTTGCTCTTGCCAGCGTGCACTTTTCCGAGCTTCGTTATCGCGTTTTCGGTCTTCAGGCATTATGGCGAAGTTGAGCTGTCCCAACCCCGTGATGGGGGTTAAGAAGCGAAATTCGGATTGCCACAGCGTGCCTCGCCCGCCGATTTTCCGTGGCGTTAGAGTCAGATCGTAGTTTGGGGCTAGGTTGAGGTAAATGGGCAGTGAGAGATCGGGCTGTGTCAAACTGTCAAAGGATGGATAGAGTAAGCCGCTGTGGCGCTGGTCATCAATGGGGAAGCGAAAGTAGGGGATATACATGACGGGCAGATGTTTAATATGCAGTGTCATATGTTTCGCAGTGCCCCAGCCGCGATCGGCGTCTAGATTGATCTCTTCACCTCGAAAATACCAGTCGTTATCACCCGGTACGCATCCTGTATAGATGCCGCTGTAGATGGCCATAGTGCCAGGCGGCGCGCTGTAGATGGATTGAGCATGGCCTCGAATGTGCTGTTGATGCAGTGTGTAGCGCGCACCGGTAAAGTGTGCTTTACCCGATTCTAAGCTCAGTTCGCCGTAATCGCCTAAAAGCAGCAGTGACTGATCGCGAAAGCGGACGTTGTCTTGTATAAAGGCGGTGTTGCTGGTGAAATCGATCTCAACTTGATCGCTCTCAATCTGCATCGAGTCTTGTTGTAAAATGACACTGCCGAGCAGTTTTGCATAGTGATCTTCTTCAAATTGGTAGCTGAAGGCGCTGCCAAGAATGGACCCTGCTTTTGGTGAGGCCAGACCTATATCGTGTCGAGGAGGTTCCCAGAAGGTGCCACCGCAGATGGAGAGCTGCCGTCTTTCGGACTCAGATTGAGGGGTGCTGGATGGCCAAGCTTCAAGTTGTTTAAGGGTATACCAGTCGTAATCCACTGCACTGCTTGGCGTTTCGGCCTGCAGTGTTGCTGATGAAGCGTGGTAGAGCAGGGCCATCAGCAAGAGTGGATTACGGGAGGGTTTGGTCATGTACAGCCGGTTTTGCAGTCAGTCAGGGTTAGGGGGGGATAGCGCTCTGCGTTCTAGGTGCCAATTAGGCCCTAATATTAGACAAGAATCAAAGATCAGAAAAGCCCCACATAGATGAAAACGGGAAGATGGGCCCACATACTGATCTGTTTTTAGCCCTTAAACTTATTTTTGTGCTAATAATGGGTGTCTCATATAACTCTTAGATAACTGTTTAGATAGCTTAACAGACAATGTGCAGAAAGTGTTCAGGAAGTGTTCGGAAAGTGTTCAGATGAAATAGGGGATAAAGCGGTCGTGTCAGAAGAGTCAGAAGCGTCAGAAGCATCAGAAGAGGGTGAAATATTACGTGTGAAGCGTCAACGAGAGCAGCGGCTGAAGGTGTGGTCGAGTCAGCAGGTTGTGCGTAGAGGTGCATCGGATGTTGAGTGGCACGTCGTCTCCGGTGATGCCAGTTTCCGTCGCTATTTTCGTCTTGCAGAGGGTCAAGAGGGTGCCTCTTGGATTGCCGTGGATGCACCGCCCGATAAAGAAAATAACCCTGCGTTTATCAACGTGTTACATCGGCTTTCTGAGGCCGGTGTGACAGTGCCTGAACTGCTGGCATCTGATTTAACAGAGGGCTTCATGTTGCTCAGCGACTTAGGTGATCAGCTGCTGCTTCCACTGCTGACAAGGAAGAGTGTTGATGGGTGGTATCAAGCGGGCATGAGCCTGCTGTTGAATATTCAGCAAGCCTCAACGTATGAGTTGGCGCACTACAGTCAAGAGAAGCTGCGCAATGAGATGCAGCTGTTTGAGCAGTGGTTTCTTCCGCACTATTTAGGTTTGAATGCAGATCAGCAGGTGTGTGATCAATTGAGTGCCGTTTATGACCGTCTGGAACACAGTGCGTTATCCCAACCTCAATGTTTTGTGCATCGAGACTTTCATGCACGAAACCTGATGGTGCTGGATGCAGCGCACAGGCGGTTGGGGGCGATCGATTTTCAAGACGCGGTATTAGGGCCTGTAACCTATGACCTCGTCTCTTTAATCAAAGATTGCTATAAAGCGTGGCCGATAGAGCAGGTTGACCAATGGGCGCAGCAGTTTAGGGTGCGGTTGCAGTCACAAGAGGGGGCGTTAAAAGCGCCTTTTGTTGGGGTGACAGAGGGGCAGTGGCAGCAGTGGTTCGATTGGATGGGGCTGCAGCGACACATTAAAGTGGCCGGCATTTTTTCTCGACTCTATTTTCGAGATGGTAAGTCGGGGTATCTAAAGGATATTCCTCGCACCGTGCATTATATTTATACCATGCTTGCACGATATCAGAGTGAATTTGGTTGGCTGTTTGAATATGTTGTAGACCAGGTTATTCCGGCATTGGTGATGAAAAACCCTGATGCCTCACCGCTTTTTGACCATGCACATTTAAAATAAACCGTCTTGCACAGAGGATGAATGAATGAAGGCGATGATCTTGGCAGCGGGTTTAGGTACGCGTATGCGACCATTAACGTTAGCCACACCTAAGCCTTTACTGGAAGTGTCTGGTAAGCCTTTGATTGTGTACCATATTGAGAAACTGGCCCAAGCGGGTATCTGTGATATTGTGATTAATGTGTCGCATTTGGCCGATAAAATTATCCATGCACTAGGGGATGGTACTCGCTATAAAGTGAGGTTACACTATTCGCGAGAAGATGAGCCTTTAGAAACGGCAGGCGGCATTGTAAAAGCGCTGCCGCTGCTCGGAGAGGGGCTTTTTATCTGTGTAAATGGTGACGTATGGAGTGACTTGGATTTTAACCACTTATTGACTCAAGGTCGCTCTTTGGCGTGCTCAACTCTGGCGCATCTGGTCTTAGTCGACAACCCCCAGCACCATCCTGCAGGCGATTTTCATCTCTGTCGGGACCTTAAGTGCAGCGGCGGG
>JAYPBG010000013.1:0-3139 GCA_038124075.1 Gammaproteobacteria bacterium | reverse complement strand
GGGATCAGCTTATTGAGATCAGATCTATTTGTAGGGCATGGTTCAGACGTTGGGCGCTTGGCAAGGTTGCTGCGAACAGCTATGGCTGAAGGGCGGGTGACGGGTGAACATGATCAAGGTCAATGGTGCGATGTAGGGACGCCTGAGCGTCTGGAGCAATTGAATAAACGATGAGAGTAGCAGGTAAGATTATCGGCATGACGGCCGGTTATCTGTTAGGCAGTGGTAAATGGTGGGTGGTTTTACTTGGGCTGTTGGCAGGCCACTGGCTTGATAAACTCCGCACCCAAGATCGCACCCTGAAAAAGAGGGTCGGTACTCGTTCAGACTGGAAGCGGGTTACCTTATTGCCGTCCTCCGCCTCGGATCAGGCAGATGCCGAGATCGCCATCAGTTACTGCCAGGCACTGTTTGTTCTTTTGGGCCGAATTACCAAGTTGGATGGTCATGTAAGTGAGAGGGACATTCAGTGGGTTGAGTCGCTTATGGCAAAAATGAGCATCAGAGGACGGGTACGTGATTACTGTATTGACCTTTTCCGTGAAGGTAAGTCGTTAAAACAGGATGTAACCTCTGTGATGAGCGCACTGCATTGGCAGCTTTACTCACATACGGCATTAAAACATCAATTTGTTGAAACTCTGGTGGCTTCCATTTACATCGATGGACAGTTTAATCGCAGCGGTTGGATCTTAGTGTTGGAGGTGGCTGCTAAGCTCGGCTATCCCGAAACCAAACTGTGGCAGTTGCGACACCATTATGAGGATCAATTATCTAAAGACGGCACCTCGTCTCGCCCGTCATCTTCTCGTCGGTCATCTGCACGCGCCTCAGGGAGGCATGCTGATAACGGTGAGCGTCATCGTGAGCGCTATAAAAAGTCTGAAGAGTACTCAAAAGCGTATCAAGAGTATGACCAACAGAGCGTTGGGGGCACGGTTTCCCGAGTCAGCAAAGAGGAGGCGCTGCATGAATTGGGTATTTCTACGCATGAGTGGAGCGATTTTGATCTGAAAAAACTGAAGCGTGTCTACCGAAAATTAATGAGCCAGCATCACCCCGATAAGCTGATCGCTTCTGGTGCATCTGAGCGTCAAGTGCAGCGGGCTAAATCGAAGACACAAAAAGTACGTGCAGCGTATGATAAGCTGGCAACGTTTTTATAGACGTTGTTATAAGCGTTGCTATCAAGAGAGAGGGGCCAACGCTGATGAGCGTCAAATATCTCCTTCAACGCGTCTTAAAGAGCCGTGCCTATGATCGATCAAAAGCGTTGGCTCGTGACTATCTGATGCACCCAGATCGGGTAAGTGATTTGATCGCGCGTGCGGAGCAAAAATCATCGTCTACAACCCAAAGCAGCGCATTGGCAGAGTGTCGAGCCTCGCTGGCTACGGGATGTAGATTGATTAAAGCTTATGCGACAGGGCAGTATAAAGAGATCCCCTGGGAGAGCCTTACACTGATTGCTGCATCGCTTCTCTATTTTATTATGCCCCTCGACTTTGTGCCCGATATTCTGTTTGCTTTAGGCTTTATTGATGATGCGGCGCTGTTAGCATGGACGTTTAAAGCGCTCAAAGGCGATGTGGATCGGTTTGCAGCATGGGAGCGTGAGCAGACAGAGCGCCCTACGGCCCCATCATCCGAGTAAGTATGCCTCGAATAGTTTTTGATACACGCTCCTCTTCATGCTCAAAATTTGGGTGTGCTCCAGGTACTATTTTCATAAAGTGGTTGTTGCTTCGGTTTTGGCTCATGTGCGTTGACCGGAGGAGGGCGGCGTTGGCCCCTGGGTTGTCGGCTGAAACCAGTTCGATGATAAACTGCTTGTGCTTGAGCATCAGCTGATTCAGTGTTTCGCTGTGTTTGGCATTGATCAGCACGGTGGTCGTTGTTTTGGTTAAATCCTGCTGTTCGAGTTGATCAAGGGCGGTGCTAGCGCTGTCACCTTCAGCAATAATAATGTAAGGGCCCTCTAAGTTCTGGAAAACATAGCGATATGTATTGGCGATGCGTTCTGGGTCTTCCGTAGACAGACTGACGCTTGCCGTATTCCAGCCGGTTTTGGCCAGCTCTGCCCGTAGATGGCGGATCAGGCCTGGCCAGTTGCCGTGATGCCCGGAGGTTGGAATAATAATGGCTGTCCCCCGCTTTTTTGTGGATTGGTTTTGTCGAATCAGAAGGGGGAAGGGAAGCGGTTTTTCTATCCAGTGTACAGTGGTTTCGGATGTCAGCGAGTGGACGAGGGCCTCGTAGGGGGTGGGCGCTTTTGGGGTGGTTTCAGCAGGTAAAGGGTGGCTGATCGATAGCAGGATTAAAATGGCCCAAAACGTGGGGGGGCGGGCTGTTCGTAGGGGTAAGCGCGCTTGTCTGTGCGCGAGGCGTGACGCTGTCTTGTAGGGTGAAACGTGCGTGTAGGATGAACAGTGGCCTTTCATAGGAGAAAGTCTAATAGATTATTGATGACTCTGCCTCAGTGGGGTCAAAAATTCTGTGGCTAAAGGAATGGGGCCGCTGTAGAATTGACCTGCGCCTCTATAACGGTCGTATATGCTATATATATGCTTGTCGAATATGTTTGTCGAAGATGATATGCACCGTATAGTAAGAGGGTCACTGATTTAAGTAAGATAAGAGAAGAGATCTATCGATATGACCGCCCCAAACCATGCCAAAAACAGTCAGAACACACCTGTTATAGCCCCGTCGATACTGGCGGCCGATTTTGCTCGCCTTGGTGAAGAGGTGGATGCTGTTTTGGAGGCGGGGGCCGATTGGGTCCATTTTGATGTGATGGATAACCACTATGTCCCAAATTTGACGGTAGGACCTATGGTCTGCAAAGCACTGAGAAACTACGGCGTAAAGGCGCCGATTGATGTGCATCTTATGGTTAAGCCCGTTGACCGTATTGTCGGTGACTTCATTGATGCCGGGGCTTCGTTGATTACGTTTCACCCTGAGGCTACCGAGCATTTAGATCGAACCCTTCAGCTCATAAAGGGTGCCGGTATTGAGGTAGGATTGGCGCTCAATCCGGCAACCTCATTACGCTGTTTGGACTATATTATTGAGCAGTTGGATCTGGTGCTGCTGATGTCGGTCAACCCAGGGTTCGGTGGTCAAGCGTTTATCC
>JAYPBG010000012.1:15103-23966 GCA_038124075.1 Gammaproteobacteria bacterium | reverse complement strand
ACAGGTTAGAGGGGTCTTTGCATCTTTTTTACCTCACAGAAGCGGAGAAGAGCCGTATCTATTTGTTATTTTGGCGGATGACCCGCTGCTTTTCTCGGCCCCAGTCGCGCTCTTTGTCTGAGGCGCGCTTATCGTGTAGCTTTTTACCTTTGGCGAGGGCGACTTCGCATTTTACGAGGTGCTTCTTCCAATAAAGGGCAAGAGGTAGGCAGGTGGCCCCTTTTTTGGCAACGGCTCCGAAAATGCGACCTAACTCCCTGTTGTTTAAGAGGAGTTTGCGCGAGCGGGTTGGGTCTGGGGTGATGTGGGTAGAGGCGCTGGTGAGCGGTGTGAAGTGGGCGCCAAAAAGGAAGGCTTCTCCATCTTTCAGCAGCACATAGGATTCTGCGATATTGGCTTTGCCTTCTCGCAAGCTTTTCACTTCCCAGCCCTCAAGTACCAGACCAGCCTCGAAGCGCTCTTCGATAAAGTAGTCATGTTTAGCTCGTTTATTAAGCGCAATGGTGCTGGAGCCGGTGCCTGATGTCTTTTTGGAGGATTTTTTCTTAGCCATAACCGCGAATTATAGAGTTAAGTGCCGCTCAACGCTAGCATTTTGGCAAGCAGTAATGACGGTAAGGGAGGTTTTTTGCTATGCTTGCCCACCAGATAGAGAAGCATAAGTGAACCTTAAAGAGGATGGTACATGGATACGAAGAGTGCGGATTTGCTGTCTCAAGATGGCGTGAATGAGGTGTTTGGAGCACTTGTTGGGTGGTTGGCGCCCATACTCTTTTCTCCAACTCCGATAATACAGTTGCCTGTCATCCTGACCGTATTGGTTGCTGGAGCGCTGATCTTTACCTTCTATTTTAATTTCATCAACGTCAGGCTCTTTAGTCACTCGATACAGGTTATCCGTGGAAAGTTTGATCGGCCTGAGGATAAAGGTGAGATTACACACTTTCAGGCGCTTTCGTCCGCGCTTTCAGCCACCGTAGGCCTGGGTAATATCGCAGGGGTTGCGGTTGCTATTGCGGCGGGTGGGCCTGGAGCAGTGTTTTGGATGTGGTTGATGGCCTTTTTTGGCATGAGTATGAAGTTTACATCATGTACCTTTGCTCAGATCTATCGCCGTATAGGTGCAGATGGCCGCGTGCTGGGTGGGCCGATGGTCTATTTGGAGGAGGGCTTTAAGGAGAAGTTTGGTGACTCCCCTATGGCAAAGCTGGGTAAAGTCTTAGGCGTGCTCTTTGCTATCTGTGTGATTGGTGGCTCACTGGGAGGTGGCAACCTGTTTCAGTCCAATCAAAGCTATTCGCTTATTGCTCAGCAGTTTGATTGGGCCAAAGAGTACCCCTTCATTGTTGGCTTGATGCTGGCATTTTTGGTTGGTATGGTCATTATTGGTGGTATTAAGCGTATTGGTGAAGTGACCTCTAAGCTTGTGCCTTTTATGTGTGTTGCCTACTGCCTGATCTGCTTGGTGGTAATATTGGCGAATTATGATCGGGTCCCGGCCCTGTTGGCTTCTATCGTCACTATGGCGTTTTCAGGTGAGGCTGCTTTTGGTGGGTTTATCGGAGTCTTAATAAATGGTGTGAAGCGTGCGGCGTTCTCGAATGAGGCGGGTCTAGGTTCGGCGGCTATTGCACATGCTGCAGCAAAAACAGATGAGCCTGTGCGTGAGGGCGTTGTTGCCATGATCGGCCCATTTATTGATACGATCATTGTTTGTACAATGACGGCGCTGACGATTTTGATCACTGAGGCGCATCTTGCCAGTGATGTCGAGGGTATCAAAATGACCGCTCATGCATTTGGTCAGGTGCATGCATCGTTGCCCTTTTTTCTGATGATTGCCGCGGTTATTTTCGCTTATTCAACGGCAATCTCATGGAGTTACTATGGTGAGCGGGCAGTAGAGTATCTGTTTGGCTCGGCCAATAAGGTCGCTTTAATGATGTATCGACTGGTGTTTGTGTTGGTCATTGCGTTAGGGCCCATGCTCACGCTGGGGAATGTCATTGATTTTTCTGACTGCATGATTCTTTCGTTGGCATTTCCTAATATTGTAGGGCTGCTGTTCATTGCCAGTAAGGCGAAGCCGTTGGTGGTGGACTATGTTGCTCGTTTAAAATCGGGTGAAATGCAAACATATAAATAGCGCTGTATACAGTGTTCGGCGGAGGGTTGATCAGTGGGTAAGGATGTGGGCGAAAGCTCATCAAGCGCAGAGCGGCGCAAGATAAATGTGGAGGTAGCTTATGCGGAACCCACTAAGCAGGTCATCGTACCCTTGACCGTAGAGGAGGGGTGTACCGTATATGATGCTGCTAAGATGTCTGGTTTGGAGACGATGTTTCCGTCGTTGAGTGTGGATGATGCACCCATGGGGGTCTTTGGTAAGGCTGAGCGGAAGCCTAAAGAGCGCGTGCTTCAGGCGGGTGAGCGTGTTGAGATATATCGGCCGTTGCTGGTGGATCCCAAAGAGGTAAGGAAACGTCGAGCTGCAAAAGCGGCTGAAGAGAAGCAGGCGAAGAAGGGTAATAAAGGGGGGTGAGCAGGCAAGGCTTTGGTTGCCTTACTGGGCCGCCTCTTTGCCTTTCTTCTCCTTCTCCTTCCCCTTGTTATTGAGGTTGTTGAGCTTTTCGAAAGAGAGGGGCTCGCCGATGTCGCCTGTGTAATGGGTGTATTTGTAGTTATCAAAATAGAGCGTTATGTGTCGCTTCTCAGGTGCTTCAGCGCCGTTTTGGTAGCTTAAGTAGTAGTCCCATCGATTGTTATTAAAAGTGTCTGTGAGCATGGGAGAGCCCATAACAAAGAGTACTTGGCGACGACTCATACCTGGTTTGAGTTGGTCAAGCGCCTCTTGAGAGACGATGTTGCCTTGGGCAATATCGATTTTAAATACACCGGGAAAGCGAAAGGCGCTGCAGCCGGTGGCCAGTATGCAGAACATGGCTATTTGTATGTAACGGAGCAGTGTGGAGCCTCTGACACGCTTTTGCATTTTTATCTAAAATCCTCTAATGTGATCTGCGTTAAAGAGAGTAAGTTCGACCAGTTTTTTGATCTATCTCTTGGTTTTTGACGGTTAGACCGGTTGATAGAGATGGACGACTTGATGACCCTTGTGAGCCTATTGTAGCAAAACAGTTCCTAGCCGGTTCGGTTTTTCCTCTGTTTTTCAAGGGCAATGTAAGAACGGTGTAAGGGCAGCGTTCAAGAGCAGCGTTGTATTGGATAAGAAATGGCATCAGAAAATGATGAGTTGAAAAAAGTAGGGTTAAAAGTAACCTTGCCGCGTGTAAAGATTTTTCAGGTGCTGGAGAGTGCTGATCCACATCATATGAGCGCTGAAGATGTTTATCGTGCATTGATTGATGCAGGTGAAGATGTGGGGTTGGCGACGGTTTATCGGGTGCTGACTCAATTTGAGTCAGCGGGTCTGGTTGAGCGGCATAATTTTGATGGTGGGCACTCAGTGTTTGAATTGGCCCGTGGTGAGCATCATGATCATATTGTCTGTGTTGATTGTGGGAAGGTCTCCGAGTTTACCGATGCCCTGATTGAAGAGCAGCAGCAGAAAGTGGCTAAGAAGCTGGGGTTTCGGCTTCAAGATCATAGCCTCTACCTGTATGGAGTTTGCACAAAAAGTGAGTGCCCTCATCGGCCCGATTAGTGGGCGTCGGTGCCCAGCATCTCTTTTGCGTGAGCAATCGTTTGGTCGCTGATCTCTATGCCGCCCAGCATGCGCGCTATCTCCAGTACCTTCTCGTCAGTGCTTAAGTTATCAATTTTGGTATACGTGTTGTTTGTTTCGTGAATCTTGTTGACGTGCATATGGTGATGTCCTTGTGCGGCAACTTGAGGTAGGTGGGTGATGCAGATCACTTGGCCTTGCTCGCCTAGCTGTCGTAGCAGGCAGCCGACGGACTCTGCTACGGCGCCGCCCACCCCGACATCGACTTCGTCAAACACCATTGTGGGTGGCCGAACCTCTTTGGTGGAGCAGATGACCTGGATCGCGAGGCTGATGCGCGATAACTCACCACCGGAAGCCACCTTTCTCAGTGGGTTGATGGGTTGGCCTGGGTTGGTGCTGATCATGAATTCGATCTGCTCACGCCCATGAGGCGTGGGTTTGTCCAGCGGGACGATTTTGATCGCAAATTGGGCGTGTGGCAGTCCCAGCGTCTTAATGTGTTTGGTGACTGCTGCTTCGAGTGCAGGAATGGCGCTCCTTCTGTGTGCTGAGAGCTGTTCGGCTATCACATTCAGTTGCGCCTCTGTCTTAGTGGCCTCAGTCTCAAGCGCTTTTATCGCAGCATCCGATTGGGTAATGGCATCCAGCTCGCGGATCAGCTGGGAGAGGTGGCTTGACAGTGCGTTTGGGTCAACTTTGTGTTTTCGTGCTATTTGATGCAGGGTGGCCAAGCGGTTTTCTATGGTGCTGAGTTTTTGTGGATCGTGTTCGATGGTGTCTATGTAGCGCTGCAGCGAGTCATTCGCTTCACTGATGAGTATGTTGGCATTGCTGAGCATATCGCCGATCTCTTTTAGGGCGGGATCGTCATTTTGGATCAGCTCAAGCGCTTGTTGGGCCCGGTGTAGATCGTCGACAATGTTGCGCTCTGGATGAGTGTCGAGCAGTGTCAGAATCTGTTGGCTTGATGCAATCCGTTGGTCTGCGTTGGCGAGCATTTGGTGTTGCTGTTCAAGATGCTGGAATTCGTTTTCTAGCAGTGATAGCGCGGTCAGTTCATCCACTTGGTACTGCAGCAGGGCTCTTTTGGCGTGTTGCTGCTCTTGTGCTGTTTGCTGTTCTTTGATGCGCTTTTGGATGGATTGAAGGCGATGGTAGGCTCGTTGATTGTCGGTTTGCAGCGGTTGTGAGTCAGCAAATTGATCCAGTAGATAGAGTTGGTACTCTTTCTTGAGTAGCAGTTGATTTTGGTGCTGGCCATGAATCGAAAGCAGCTGTTCGCTGACTGTTTTTAGATCGGAGAGTGTGCTGGCTCGTCCGTTGATGAAGCTGCGGGAGCGACCGTCTTTGGATATGACGCGTCGAATCAGGCAGTGCTCATCGTCCAGTAGAGCGTGCTCATTAAGCCACTGTTTTACATCTGAATTATTTGTTATGTCAAAGCAGGCTGCGATATCGGCCTGTTCAGCGCCTTTTCGTATACAGTCTGCTGTGGCTCTGCGCCCTATGAGCAGATCGAGAGCGCCAATTAAAATGGATTTTCCAGCGCCTGTCTCACCGGTGATGATGCTTAATTGTGGCGGTATCTCCAAGTCGATCGACTCGATAAGGGTGAAGTTGCGTATACAGAGGTAGGTCAGCATGGGCGTAGGCCTTGATATGATAGTTTGGCGGTGTTGACGTTTTGAGTATGCGGTTTATTGATTATATGATTGTTAAAAGTGCAGTGCAGCCTTGAATCAAAATAATTAGCCCCCATATCGAAAAAAACTTTTTTTGCTCTTCACAGGGGGGTCCCTGCTCGCTGTGATATGCCGCTGTTGCATGTAAAGATGAGAAGGACGGTGGTTAGGTCCAGGTTGCAGGTTGCAGGAAAGGGGCGGGCATCAAGGCGGTCAAATAAGAGATGGTATTAATGATGAATACAGTGATGAAATACAGTAAGGGGGTTAAAAATGTCTAATGAACATACAGGTCAACAAGAGCAAGGTCCAGAGCAGGTTGTCGCTGCACAGGTGGATGTGTCGGTAGAGTCAGATCAAGTCGTTGCGGATGACTCTGCGGAGCCCGTTGAGGCAACGCAGGCAGAAGTGGCGCCAGACGATGGGGCAACCGTTGAGCCAGCAGGTGCAGGTTTGGATGAGTTGATTGCTATTCGTGCTCGTTTAGAGTCTGCGGAAGGGCAGTTGTCTCAGCAGAAAGAGGAGGTGCTGCGTACCCAGGCTGAGATGCAAAATGTCCGTCGCCGTGCGGAACGGGATGTTGAAAGTGCGCACAAGTTTGCTTTGGAGAAGTTTGTCAATGAGCTGCTTCCCGTTATAGACAGTTTGGAGCGTGGTCTGGAGTCTATACCGGCAGACGACCCTGCTCAGCAGGTCAGTAGAGAGGGTATTTCATTGACTTTGAAAATGTTTTTAGATGCTTTGGGTAAGTTTCAAGTAGAGCAGATTAATCCTCAAGGAGAGTCGTTTGACCCTCAGTTGCACCAGGCGATGAGCATGCAGGAGAGCGAAGAGCTTGAGCCGAATACGGTTGTGGCTGTGCTGCAGAAGGGATTTACTTTGAGTGACCGTTTGGTTCGACCCGCAATGGTCATGGTGTCCAAGGCGCCGGCAAGCGCATAGTGCCGGTAAGCGTGGGGGTGTGCGCTTGTCAAAAAACAGATTTTGAGACGACCCCCCTTGAAATTGTTTCGTTGAGCACAATATTAAAAGGTCAAATGGCAAGGTTAAATGGCAGTCGGATGCAGCAGAAGGCAGAAGATCGATATGCTATACCTTTTGTATATATGCTTTTGGAGTTATGCGCTTTTAGCGTCGGCGTAAACTGAGTGATGAATCTGAGTGGTGAGTTCCGAGCGGAGAGTGGATAGGCAAGGCTAAAGTGGATAGAAAAGGCTAAATAAGGTCAGCTTGATGAGGGCTGGCGGATGAGTACTTTAAAGAGATTGACGAGAAAGAGATTGATTAGGTTGGAGAGTAAAACATGGCTAAACGTAAAATTATAGGTATTGATTTAGGGACCACAAACTCGTGTGTCGCAGTAATGGAGGGTGAAAAACCTAAAGTTATTGAGAACAGTGAAGGGGATCGTACAACGCCTTCCATTGTCGCGTATGCGGATGATGGTGAAGTTCTGGTAGGGCAGCCAGCTAAGCGGCAGGCGGTCACGAATCCGACCAATACGCTGTTTGCTGTGAAGCGCTTGATCGGTCGAAAGTTTACCGACGATGTTGTGCAAAAAGATATCAAGATGGTCCCTTATGAGATCGCTAAAGCCGACAACGGTGACGCCTGGGTTTCGGTCAAAGGTGACAATATGGCACCGCCACAGATTTCGGCACAAGTCCTGAAAAAGATGAAAAAGACGGCTGAAGACTACCTTGGTGAGGACGTGACGGAGGCGGTCATTACAGTGCCGGCCTATTTTAATGACTCTCAGCGCCAAGCCACAAAAGATGCAGGTCGAATCGCCGGTCTTGAGGTGAAGCGAATCATCAACGAGCCAACCGCTGCTGCACTTGCGTATGGGATGGATAAAAAGCGAGGCGATTCGGTCGTTGCTGTTTATGACTTGGGGGGGGGTACCTTTGATATCTCGATCATTGAGATTGCTGAAGTAGATGGCGAACACCAGTTTGAAGTGCTTTCAACAAACGGTGATACCTTCTTGGGGGGTGAAGACTTTGATTTGAAACTCATCGATTATTTGGCGGATGAGTTTAAGAAAGAGTCAGGCATTGACCTGCATTCGGATCCTTTGGCTTTACAAAGATTGAAAGAGGCGGCTGAAAAAGCAAAAATCGAGCTCTCTTCCAGTCAGCAGACCGATGTGAATCTACCCTATATTACGGCCGATGCCAGTGGGCCAAAGCATTTGAACATCAAGGTGACGCGCTCTAAGCTGGAGTCGCTGGTTGAAGACTTGGTCAGCCGAACAATAGCGCCTTGTCAGACAGCGCTAAAAGATGCGGGTATGAATCCGGGTGATATTGATGACGTTATCCTTGTGGGTGGTCAGACGCGCATGCCCCTGGTTCAAGAGAAAGTAAAAGAGTTTTTTGGCAGTGAGCCGCGTAAAGATGTGAACCCTGATGAGGCCGTGGCTATTGGTGCAGGTATTCAGGCAGCTGTTCTGTCGGGCGACGTTAAAGATGTTCTGTTGCTGGATGTTACACCGTTGACGCTGGGTATTGAGACAATGGGCGGTGTTATGACACCCCTTATTGAGAAGAATACTACGATTCCAACTAAGGCGTCTCAGGTGTTTTCGACCGCTGATGATAATCAGACGGCCGTAACCGTACATGTCTTACAGGGTGAGCGTAAACAGGCGGTTCAGAATAAGTCGTTAGGGCGTTTCGACTTGGCGGATATTCCTCCTGCGCCACGCGGTGTGCCTCAGGTTGAGGTGACGTTTGATATCGATGCAAACGGTATTTTAAACGTATCGGCGAAGGATAAAGCAACAGGTAAAGCGCAGTCGATTGTGATCAAAGCATCCAGCGGTCTATCGGATGAAGAGATTGATGCCATGGTTAAAGATGCTGAGGCCAATGCTGAGAGTGACCGTAAGTTCGAAGAGATGGTTCAGGTGCGAAATACAGCGGATGGCTTGATTCATGCGACACGTAAGACGTTAGATGAAGCAGGTGATAAAGCAACGGATGAAGAGAAGGCGGCCATTAACAGTGCTATTGAAGAGCTGGAGGCGGTGCTGAAATCTGACGATAAAGAAGAGATTGAGGCAAAAACGAAGGCATTGACCGAGGCGTCATCAGCGCTGGCGCAGAAAATGTATGCAGAGCAGGCGGCAGCCGGCGGAGCTCAGTCAGAAGGTGAGGCGGCAGCAGCGAGTGCTGAAGAGAGCAGTGAGGCCGAAGGTGCGGTTGATGCTGAATTCGAAGAGGTTAATGAAGAGAAGAAATAGTCTTCAGCCATAAGTAGAGTATCTGTCTAGCATGCTATGTGGGTGCAGACGAATGTGCTTAAGGTAAATCAACAGCCGATTAGGGTGTGCAGGCGGTAGTAAGTCATTGATGCGTATACGTCGTATTTTGGCTTACTCAGGTGCACACCCTTTTCTATAAACGGCTATCTGTAACGGCTAAGAAAAAGGTTAAATAAGTTCAATGTCTAAGCGTGACTTTTACGAAGTGTTAGGAGTAAGCAAAGA
>JAYPBG010000012.1:11027-15093 GCA_038124075.1 Gammaproteobacteria bacterium | reverse complement strand
GTCCTGAGTTAAAAAAGGCCTATCGTCGCTTGGCGATGAAGTTTCACCCTGACCGGAATCCGGGAGATGTGTAGGCAGAGGCGAGCTTCAAGGAGGCAAAAGAGGCCTATGAGGTTCTGTCTGATGACCAGAAACGCGCTGCCTATGATCGTTATGGCCATGCCGGTGTTGATCAGAGTGCTGGAGCAGGGCACGGCGGCAGCAATTTCTCAGATATTTTTGGCGATGTCTTTGGGGATATATTTGGTGGAGGTCGTGGTGGTGGCGGTGGCAGCAATCGTGGCTCAGACCTTCGGTATACCTTAGAGCTGGACCTTGAAGAGGCGGTAAAAGGCGAAACAGTTGAGATCAAAGTGCCCACCTATGTTGTGTGTGATAATTGTGGGGGCAGCGGTGCAAAACCCGGCTCAGGGCCGACAACCTGTACAACGTGTGGTGGTTCAGGGCAGATTAGAATGCAGCAAGGCTTTTTTGCGGTTCAGCAGACTTGCCCGACGTGTCGAGGTCATGGCCAGATCATTAAAGATCCTTGCGGTAAGTGTCATGGTCAGGGTAGAGTCGAGAAGCCTAAAACCTTGTCTGTTAAGATACCGGCGGGTGTTGACACGGGTGATCGTGTTCGCCTAGCGGGTGAAGGCGAGGCAGGCCTAGCCGGTGGCCCATCTGGCGATCTCTATGTTCAAATTGCCGTAAGAGATCATGCTATCTTTACGCGAGAAGGGCGTGACCTGTATTGTGAAGTGCCTATTGGCTTTGTTGAGGCGGCCTTGGGGGGTGAGCTTGAAGTGCCGACGTTAGAAGGGCGTGTGAAGCTTAAGGTTCCAGCTGAAACGCAGACGGGTAAACTGTTCAGGCTTCGCGGTAAGGGTGTGACCTCTGTGCGTGGGGGTGGTGTGGGCGACCTGCTCTGCCGAGTCTATGTTGAGACACCGGTTAAGTTGAATAAAAAGCAGAAAGAGTTGCTCACTCAATTTCAGGAGAGCCTGGAGAGTGAGGGGCAGAAGCAGTCACCGAAAAAGAGCAGCTGGTTTGAGGGTGTAAAACAGTTTTTTGATGATATGTAGCGCACAGGTGTATAGCGCGCAGGTATACCGCATTAGAGGCAGTGTCGGCCCAATAAGTGGGTTGCTGGTCAGGAGAATATGAAGTATGAGTACGCAAGACGTAACCAGAATTGCAGTGACAGGTGCTGCAGGTCGAATGGGCCGTTCGCTGATTGAAACGGTGACGGAAACGCAAGGCGTTGCACTGACGGCTGCCATTGAGAAAGCCGGTAACAGCATGATCGGCACAGACGCTGGTGAGCTGGCGGGCATCGGTAAGATAGGTGTCCATGTGGCGGACAGCCTCAGCGCAGTTGTTGACCAATTTGATGTATTGATCGACTTTACGCGCCCAGAAAGCACGGTTGTGAACCTGGATTTCTGTGCTGAGCATGGTAAGTGCATTGTCATTGGAACAACAGGTCTCAGCGACGAGCAGAATCAATACTTAAAAGATAAAGCTCAAGCAACCAAAGTTGTCTATGCTCCCAACATGAGTGTGGGCGTGAACCTCACCTTTAAACTGGTTGAGATGGCTGCACGTGCATTGGGCGATGATGTCGATATCGAAATCATCGAGGCGCATCATCGCCATAAAATAGATGCGCCATCAGGCACGGCGCTTAAAATGGGAGAAGTCATTGCGGACAGCCTTGGTCGCAATCTGAATGAGTGTGCTGTATATGGTCGAGAGGGTCAAACAGGGGCAAGGGATCGTAAAACGATTGGCTTTGAGACGATTAGGGCGGGTGATATTGTGGGTGAGCATACAGCGCTGTTTGCTGCTGACGGGGAGCGCATTGAAATCACGCACAAGGCGACCAATAGAAAAAATTTCGCAAAAGGTGCCGTGCGCGCCAGTCGCTGGATTATTGGTCAGGAGGTTGGTCAGTACGATATGCTGGACGTCCTTGGGCTGAGGTGATCCAGCGGCTCCATAGTGATAGACGCCCTCATCTTTTTGTCTTACAATTCACGTCCAGTTGAACGCCTGTATGTGCCATGTTTTTAGGCTGTCCCGCCAGGTATTGGTGGGGCAAGTGAGCTGAAAAGCAGATGGCAGCCCTATCTTTTTAACGCTCGACTGGAGGCCCCATTGAGTAAAACCGCACTTTTAGCTTTAGAAGATGGCTCGATTTTCTATGGCAAATCTTTAGGAAAAACAGGAGAAACGGTTGGAGAGGTGGTATTTAATACCTCAATGACTGGTTATCAAGAGATTCTGTCTGATCCTTCCTATGCTGAACAGATTATTACGTTTACCTACCCCCATATTGGCAATGTGGGGGCCAATCGTGAAGACCTGGAGTCCGATCGTATTTGGGCTCGCGGCATGGTGATTCGTGATTTACCTCTACTGGCCAGTAACTTTAGATCTGAGCAATCACTCGACGCTTTTTTGCAGGCGCAAGGTTTGGTTGCCATCGCAGATATTGATACGCGCCGCTTGACTCGACTGCTTCGAGAAAAAGGGGCGCTTAAAGGTGCGATCATATCCATTAAATCGGGCGAGCTGAGTGAGGGCGCTGCTGACCAAGGGGTGCAGTTGGCGCGTGAGTTTTCAGGCCTCAAAGGCATGGATTTGGCAAAGGTTGTCTCAGCTAAAGCGCGCTATGATTGGAAGGAGTGCTCTTGGCAGCTTGGGCGAGGCTACTCCAGTGAGCCTTCAAGTAACCCTTTCAATAAGCGCTTTAATGTGGTTGCTTATGACTTTGGTGTGAAGCGGAATATATTGCGCCTCCTGCTTGATCGAGGTTGTGATGTCACGGTTGTGCCTGCTGAGACACCGGCTGAAGAGGTTCTGGCGCTTAAACCGGATGGTGTTTTTCTATCAAATGGCCCAGGGGACCCTGAGCCTTGTACTTATGCAATTGCAGCCATTAAAGCCTTTTTAGAGGCTGATATCCCAATGTTTGGTATCTGTTTAGGGCACCAGCTATTGTCGCTGGCCAGCGGTGCAAAGACACTGAAGATGAAGTTTGGGCATCATGGCGCCAATCACCCTGTTAAAGATTTAAAAACCAGCGTTGTTCATATCACCAGTCAAAATCACGGCTTTGCTGTCGATGAGGCGTCTCTGCCTGTTCATCTTGAGGTCACTCATCGCTCTTTATTTGACAATTCAATACAGGGCATTCGGCATAAAGAGAAGCCGGCGTTTGGGTTTCAGGGGCACCCAGAAGCCAGTCCAGGCCCTCAAGATGCGCAGCCGCTGTTTGATCAATTTATAGAGTCGATGGCGCGTCGCTAATCCTGCCTGAGTCCAGGCGCTGAATTGAGTGCAACCTTGAGCAGCGTGTGTAAAGAGTTAAAAACCGAGAGTTGAGAGTCGAGAGTCATCCATGCCAAAAAGAGCTGATATTCAATCCATATTAATTATTGGCGCAGGGCCCATCGTAATTGGGCAAGCTTGCGAGTTTGATTACTCTGGGGCACAAGCGTGTAAAGCCTTAAGAGAAGAGGGGTACCGAGTTATCTTGGTAAATTCTAACCCTGCAACCATTATGACCGACCCTGTTATGGCGGATGCAACCTACATTGAGCCCGTCAACTGGAAAACGGTAGAAAAAATCATTGACGTTGAGCGGCCCGATGCGGTGCTGCCGACCATGGGCGGGCAGACGGCTCTTAATTGTGCATTGGATCTTGCGCGTGAAGGCGTGCTGGACAAGTATGATGTTGAGCTGATTGGTGCTAGTCAAGATGCGATTGATAAAGCTGAAGATCGAGAGCGCTTTGATATTGCGATGAAAAGCATCGGCTTAAATACACCGGTCTCGGCCATTGCGCACAGCATTGAAGAGGCGATACAGGTGCAAAGCCAGCTTGGCTTTCCATGTGTCATTCGCCCTTCATTCACAATGGGGGGCAGCGGTGGCGGCATCGCGTATAATCGAGAAGAGTTTATCGAGATCTGTCAACGTGGTTTAGATCTGTCGCCCACCAAAGAGCTTTTGATTGACCAGTCGTTGATTGGTTGGAAAGAGTACGAGATGGAGGTGGTGCGAGATAAAAATGATAAC
>JAYPBG010000012.1:7234-11017 GCA_038124075.1 Gammaproteobacteria bacterium | reverse complement strand
ATGATAACTGCATCATTATCTGCTCAATTGAAAACTTTGATCCGATGGGTGTGCATACCGGCGACTCCATTACCGTTGCGCCAGCGCAAACCTTAACGGATAAAGAGTATCAGATCATGCGAAACGCATCGGTTGCCGTGTTGCGTGAGATTGGTGTTGAAACAGGGGGCTCAAATGTTCAGTTTGCGGTAAACCCAGAGAATGGCGATCTTGTTGTGATCGAAATGAACCCGCGTGTAAGTCGCTCTTCTGCTCTGGCTTCAAAAGCAACAGGCTTCCCGATTGCTAAAGTGGCCGCTAAGTTGGCGGTAGGTTATACATTGGATGAGCTCTCGAATGATATCACCGGCGGTGCTTCCCCGGCCTCCTTTGAGCCCTCCATTGATTATGTGGTGACTAAGATTCCTCGTTTTAACTTTGAGAAGTTCCCACAATCAGATCCAACCCTCTCCACACAAATGAAGTCAGTGGGTGAGGTAATGGCCATAGGGCGCACGTTTCAAGAGTCGATGCAGAAAGCGCTGAGAGGCTTGGAGACAGGGTATACGGGTTTTAATCCCTATTTTACAGAGAAAAACAGTGGATCTGATGATGTGGTGGGACTCAATACACTGATCAAGAGCAAGCTGAAGAATCCGAGTTCAGAGCGTATTTTGGTGGTCGGTGACGCATTCCGAAACGGTTGGAGTGTTGATGATGTCTACCAGTGCAGCGCTATAGATCCGTGGTTTTTGGTTCAAATTGAGGACTTGATAAAAGATGAGCTGAAGCTGCAAAGCACTTCATTCGCTCAAATTGATGCGGATCATATTCGAAGTTTAAAGCGTAAAGGGTTTAGTGATGCTAGGATCGCCGGCTTACTGGGGGTTAGTGAGAAGCAGTTTCGGTTGCGCCGTAAAGAGTATGGCATTGTACCGACGTATAAGCGTGTTGACACCTGTGCTGCGGAGTTCTCTACCGCAACGGCTTATCTCTACTCGACTTATGAAGAAGAGTGTGAATCTGAGCCTTCCGGACGTCAAAAAATCATGGTGCTTGGCGGTGGGCCAAATCGTATAGGGCAAGGCATTGAGTTTGATTACTGCTGTGTGCATGCGGCTTTAGCAATGCGTGAAGATGGTTATGAAACCATTATGGTGAACTGTAACCCAGAAACAGTGTCAACAGACTACGATACTTCGGATCGTCTCTATTTTGAGCCCATAACGCTGGAAGATGTACTGGCCATTGTTGATATTGAGAAACCCGTGGGCGTGATTGTTCAGTATGGTGGGCAAACGCCCCTTAAGTTGGCGCGCCCGTTAGAGGCGGCCGGTGTCCCAATTATTGGTACGCCACCGGATGCAATCGACCGTGCTGAAGACCGCGAACGCTTTCAGCAGATGATTGAGCGCTTGGATATCAAGCAGCCGCCCAACCGAACAGCGCGCACCATGGAAGAGGGGTTGCGTTTAGCTGAAGAGATTGGCTACCCGCTGGTTGTACGGCCCTCTTATGTTTTAGGCGGACGTGCAATGGAGATTGTCTATAACGGCACTGAGCTGAAACGCTACTTTAATGAAGCCGTAGAGGTCTCAAATGAGAGCCCTGTACTTCTGGATCGTTTTTTAGATGATGCGGTGGAGGTTGATGTGGACGCCGTCTCGGATGGTGATCAAGTGGTCATTGGTGGCATTATGCAGCATATCGAACAGGCAGGCGTGCACTCAGGGGATTCGGCCTGCTCGCTGCCACCTTACAGTCTTGACGCCAGGATTCAGGATGAGATGCGCGATCAAGCGAAGCGCCTAGCGATAGAGCTAGGTGTGAAAGGCCTGATGAACATTCAGTTTGCTGTGAAAGGGGATGATATTTACATACTTGAGGTGAACCCTCGTGCCTCTCGAACGGTCCCTTTTGTTTCGAAATGTATTGGCCACTCATTAGCGAAAATTGCTGCACGCTGCATGGCAGGGCAGTCATTGACCAAGATTGGGTTTATTGATGAGGTGATCCCCAGTGATGTGGCGGTGAAAGAGGCGGTGTTCCCTTTTGTTAAGTTTCTCGGTGTTGACCCAATATTGGGGCCAGAAATGAAGTCAACGGGAGAGGTTATGGGAGTGGGTGACAGTTTTGCTGAAGCCTTTTATAAAGCCTCTATTGCGGCAGGTGAGGTGTTGCCAGCCAGTGGCTGTGCGTTTATCAGTGTAAAAGACAGTGATAAAGCGGCGGCTGTTCGTATTGCTGGTCTGTTGGTTCAGCAAGGCTTCTCGTTGATGGCGACATCTGGAACGGCTGCAGCGCTCAGTGAAGAGGGTTTAGTGGTTGAGCGTATTAATAAGGTTCAAGAAGGTAGACCGCATATTGTAGATAAGCTGAAAAATAATGAAGTATCGTTGATCGTCAATACGACGGCGGGAACCCAGGCGATTGCCGACTCCTTTGAAATTCGCCGAATGGCTTTACAGAATAAGGTCTGTTATACCACAACCATTGCCGGTGCTGACTCGATTTGTGAAGCGCTTCGTCAGCATCAAGTTGAAGAGACGGTAAGAAAGCTTCAGAGAAAGTTGGAGTCTTCTTGAGTTGCATAATAGAGGTATGCCCTCAATGCTGTCAGCGGCTGAGGCGATAGGAGGGCTTGTAAAGATGACTAAGATGATAGGCTAAATAAAGCTAAAAAGCGTGCAAGAAACGATAAGGACTTGATAGAGAGGTTTGTGTTATGAATAGGGTGCCTATGACCGTTGAGGGAGAAAAAGCACTACGAGAAGAGCTTAATCGGCTTAAATCTAAAGAGCGTCCTCGTATCATACAGGCCATTTCCGAAGCGAGGGCTCATGGTGATTTAAAAGAGAACGCTGAGTATCACGCGGCTCGAGAAGAGCAAGGTTTTGTAGAGGGGCGAATTCAAGAGGTGGAAGGCAAGCTTTCCGAGGCTCATATCATCGATATTACTCAGATTGAAAATACAGGGAAAGTACTGTTTGGTTCAACGGTGCACATTATCAATGTTGAGTCTGAGGAGGAGCGCGCTTATAAAATCGTCGGTGATGATGAGGCCGATATTAAAGAGGGCAAGATTTCCGTAAACTCCCCCATAGCAAGAGCCTTAATCGGTAAAATGGAAGGTGATGTCGCCCAGGTCCAAGCCCCCAGTGGTCTGGTTGAGTGGGAAGTGGATCGGGTCGAACATATCTAGCCTAGTGATAAGCGAGGGCTTGTCACTAGGCTGCGCGGAGAGTATTTAGACGGCATGTCGAAGTAGATTGGACAGCTTGGCCTTAGGCTTTTCGGCTGCTCTGTAACAGAGTAGAATTTTGCCAATGGTGTCGACTTTTAGGGCGCCATTTTTCTCAATAATCTCTTCAATAATGGCGGTGCGTTCATCGCGGTCTGGGCTGTTGATCTTGATTTTGATTAATTCATGATCTTCAAGGGCTCGCCCAATCTCCTGAGTGATTAGGTCGGTGACGCCTTTACTGGATATAGTAACCACCGGCTTCAGCTGATGGCCAATGGTTCTAAAACGTTTTTTGAGAATAGGGTTCAGTTTCATAGTGGGCAGTTCACTTTAATATTATTGGGTGGAAATTTGAACAAATAGTGTTGGCACGCACATGATTGATTCATTAAAACCTACAGCTGCTTGCCTGTATGGCTTCCAATTCTAACACTTTCTTACCCCGAAGCGAGGGGCTATAGCGTGGAGATTTGTTAAAATTGTCTGCTTTAGGTGCTATTTAGGTGCTGTTCCTGTGCTGTTTGCTCTTTTGGACAGTTCGGTTTTTCACATGTTATGTT
>JAYPBG010000012.1:448-7165 GCA_038124075.1 Gammaproteobacteria bacterium | reverse complement strand
CTGGTTACAGCGTCAAAGCAGAGATGTATGGGTTCAGAAGGCAAAGAAAGAGGGTTACCTCTCTCGTGCAAGCTATAAGCTTCTCGAGATTGCGAAAAAAGATAAGCTATTTCGGCCAGGTGGCTTGGTGGTCGACTTGGGATCAGCTCCAGGGGGGTGGAGCCAGGTCGCCTCAAAAGCCATTGGGGATTCAGGAGAGGTTGTGGCTGTTGATCTCTTGAACAGTTTAAGCGGAGGGAATGTTTCGTTCGTCCAAGGAGATTTCACGGAAGAGGATGTGGAACAAAGGTTGCTAGATTTGATTAAAAAAAGGCCGGTAGATCTTGTAATGTCAGATATGGCCCCCAATATGAGTGGTATAGCCGTTGCTGATCAGGCCAAAAGCATCTACTTATGTGAACTTGCGCTAGACTTTGCGCTCAAAGTGCTTTCCCCTAAAGGGGGGTTGCTGGTCAAAGTATTCCAAGGTTCTGGTTTTGAGACCTATTTAAAAATGCTTCGTTCGAACTTTAAAGAGGTTAAAAGCCGAAAGCCGGAGGCGTCTCGACCTGAATCGCGAGAGACCTATCTGCTTGCAAGGGGCAAAAAGTCCTCGCAATAAACGCGTAAGAAAATGCAGTAAGTAAGCCAAAGGGATAGCGATGAATTGCCCTAACGGCTAAACTGGGTGATGAAGACTAAAGCATGCGCCGAAACGTATCTTCTTCTGTTGGAAGCATTTACGCCACAGCCTTATGCATCTAAGTAACTTTACTTTATGAGGGTAATCCCTTGAACGATATGGCAAAAAATTTAATTCTGTGGGTGATCATTGCGGTTGTCTTGATGACCGTCTTTAGTAATTTTAGTGATCAGCGTGGCCCTCAAAGGCTTGACTACTCGCAATTTGTGCGCGAAGTGGATGCGGGTCAAGTGAGAAGAGTGGTTGTGGATGGGCATGTCATTATTGGAGAGAAGGTGAATGGTGAGCGCTTTGAAACGGTGCGCCCCCTCTTGGATGACCCGAAATTGATCGATGACCTCTTGAATAATAATGTGGTCGTCGAAGGTCGACAGCCAGAGAAGCAGAGTTTATGGGCTCAGCTGTTGGTAGCCTGCTTTCCAATTCTGTTGATTGTGGCCATTTTTATGTTTTTTATGCGTCAAATGCAAGGTGGAGGCGGTGGACGCGGTGGTCCGATGACATTTGGTAAGAGCCGTGCTCGCTTGTTGGGAGAAGATCAAATTAAGACCACTTTTGCTGATGTCGCGGGTGTTGAAGAGGCAAAAGAGGATGTTGAAGAGCTTGTAGAGTTTTTAAAGGACCCAGGCAAGTTTCAGCGCTTAGGTGGAAAAATTCCTCGTGGCGTGCTGATGGTTGGTTCTCCGGGAACAGGAAAAACGCTTTTGGCCAAAGCGATTGCTGGAGAGGCAAAGGTACCCTTTTTTACAATCTCTGGGTCAGACTTTGTTGAGATGTTTGTGGGTGTGGGTGCTTCTCGGGTACGGGACATGTTTGAGCAGGCTAAAAAGCAGGCGCCTTGCATCATCTTTATTGATGAGATCGATGCGGTTGGGCGCTCTCGTGGTGCAGGCCTTGGCGGTGGCCATGACGAGCGTGAGCAGACGCTTAACCAGTTGCTGGTAGAGATGGATGGGTTTGAGCCAAATGATGGCATTATTGTTATTGCGGCCACCAACCGGCCTGATGTACTGGACTCTGCCCTATTGAGGCCTGGTCGCTTTGACCGGCAAATTATGGTTCCGCCGCCGGATATCCGTGGGCGTGAGCAGATCTTGAAGGTTCATATGCGTAAGGTCCCTTTGGATGACGATGTTGTGCCGGCCCTTATTGCCCGAGGTACGCCAGGGTTTTCGGGAGCAGATCTTGCCAATCTTGTGAATGAAGCAGCGCTGTTTGCAGCGCGAGCCAATAAGCGCCTGGTGAGTATGCAGGAGCTGGAGTTGGCCAAAGATAAAATACTGATGGGCAAAGAGCGCCGCTCTATGGTGATGTCTGAGAAAGAGAAGCTGAATACCGCTTGGCATGAGGCAGGACATGCGGTTGTGGGGCGCAAAGTACCGGAAGGTGATCCAGTCTATAAGGTCAGCATTATCCCGCGTGGTCGCGCTTTAGGTGTAACCATGTATCTTCCCGAAGAGGATAAGTACGGTTATAGTAAGCGCTGGTTAGAGGGGCGTATTGCCTGTCTTTTCGGTGGTCGTATTGCAGAAGAGATGCACAGTGGGTTTGACGGTGTAACAACCGGTGCTTCTGATGACATCAAAAAGGCGACAGAGATGGCGCGCAATATGGTAACCAAATGGGGGCTTTCAGAAAAAATGGGGCCTCTCATGTATGAAGAAGATGAAGGTGAGGTTTTCTTGGGCCGTAGTGTGACCCAGCGTAAGCATATATCAGCGCAAACAGCAAAAGAGATTGATGAGGAAGTTCGAGCCATTGTGGATGCTTGTTATGCCACGGCTGAAACGATTTTAAAAGATCATAGAGATAAGCTTGAGATGATGGTCGAAGCGCTGATGCTTTATGAGACGATTGATGCCAGCCAAATTGATGATATTATGCTGGGTAAGAAGCCGAAGCCACCAAAAGACTGGAACGACCCTTCTGGCACCTCGGGAGGCAGTTCGGCAGCGACAGGTGGTGGTGACAGTGGCGGTGAGTCAGCCTCAAAGGAGGATGCATCTGATCTTGATGAAGGCCGTCAAAAGGGAGGGCCGGCAGTGGATCCTGCCCCTTAATGATCGAGTGCTGCATGAGCGGTGCCCTGGTACCGCTTTATTGTGCAAGACGTCTTTGCTCTCTTTCTAATACTCCCACTGTTGCCGATTATGTGCTGTTGAGTTGCCCCTCTGAACCGCTTTCCTGGCCTGTTTTGAATAGTAAGGTTGTTAAACTGTGAATACTTTGCTTTGTAATGGTGAAGCATTACCGTTGTCGAAGCCGGTCATAATGGGCATATTAAATGTCACACCGGACTCCTTTTCTGATGGTGGTCAATATGCCTGTGTTGATGCTGCTGTGGAGCGTGCAGCCGAAATGGTTGAGCAGGGGGCGGGTATTATCGATGTGGGGGGTGAGTCAACCCGGCCTGGTGCTGAAGCGGTCACCGTTGATGCAGAACTGGAGCGTGTGATTCCCGTCGTTGAATCAATGGTGGCGCATGTCGATGCGCTGATCTCAGTAGATACCTCTAAGCCGGAAGTGATGAAGGCGGCGATATCTGCTGGCTGTCATATCGTGAATGATGTGAATGCCTTGCAGGCCGAAGGTGCCCTGGATGTTGTGGCATCCAGCTCTGTTGCTGTTGTTTTGATGCATATGCAGGGGAAGCCGCGGACGATGCAGAAGGCGCCTAGATATAATAACGTGGTGCTTGATGTAGGGCGTTTTTTGGCGGAGAGTGTGCAGCGCTGCCGTTCTGCAGGAATTGAACAGACGAGAATAGTGCTCGACCCTGGGTTTGGATTTGGAAAGTCACTTTCTCATAATATAGAGATTTTTAATGGCTTGAATATATTGAGAAATTTGGGGTACCCGCTGTTGGTGGGTGTCTCGCGGAAGTCGATGATTGGGTCTATTTTGGGTGCGCCGGTTGAAGAGCGTCTGCTGGGCAGTATCACGCTTGCCGCGCTTGCTGCCCAGAGTGGTCCGTGCATTCTTCGGGTTCACGATGTAGCAGAGACAGCGCAGGTGGCGGCGCTTCTGACGGCCTTGCAGGCCGGAGCCGACGGCTGTGTGATAGACGATTTGATGAAAAAGAGATAAGGGCTTGTCATGGGAAAGCAGTATTTTGGAACCGATGGTATTCGAGGTCGAGTGGGTCAAGGGCCTATTACGCCAGAGTTTATGTTGAAGCTGGGTTGGGCGGTTGGCAAGGTATTTAAGTCTGAAGGTGTCTCCAAAGTCCTCATCGGAAAAGATACGCGGATATCGGGGTATATGTTTGAGTCAGTTTTGGAGGCGGGGCTTTCGGCGGCGGGCGTGAATGTGCATCTGTTGGGTCCAATGCCTACGCCAGGTATTGCCTACTTGACGCGCACTTTTCATGGTGATGCTGGAATAGTGATCAGTGCATCCCACAATCCTTACTTTGATAATGGCATTAAGTTCTTTTCTAAAGAGGGGAAAAAATTACCAGACGATGTTGAGCTTGCCATTGAGCGCCAGCTTGGTGAGCCCTTGGAGGTGGTCTCTTCGGACAAGCTGGGTAAAGTGAAGCGCGTAGAGGATGCGGCTGGGCGTTATATTGAGTTCTGTAAAAGTACCATTGAGAGAGGGCTTAATTTTAAAGGCCTAAAAATTGTTGTTGATTGCGCCAATGGTGCGACGTACGCGATTGCCCCAAAAGTACTCGAGGAGCTGGATGCTGAAGTGACCGTAGTGGGGGCATCTCCGGATGGTTTGAATATTAATTTAGGGTGTGGTTCTACAGATCTGTCGGCACTGAAAGCGGCGGTCGTTGAGCAGAAGGCGGATATCGGTGTTGCGTTTGATGGAGATGGCGATCGCGTGCTTATGGTGGATCACACGGGAGAGGAGGTCGATGGCGATGAGCTTCTCTATATTATGGTAAAAGATCGCTTGCAACGTAATCAGCTGGGGGGCGGTTTAGTGGGTACGTTGATGAGTAACTTTGGTTTAGAGCTTGCCATGCAGGCCATGGGGGTTGAATTTCAGAGGGCTAAAGTTGGTGATCGTTATGTTTTGGAAGCGCTTCAGCGTCAAGGTTGGGTGCTGGGGGGTGAGTCATCGGGCCATATCGTCAGCTTGGATTTAACCAGCACAGGGGATGGCATTGTATCTGCTTTGCAGGTTTTGGCCTTTATGGCGCGCACGGGTAAATCCCTTCGGGAGCTAAAGATAGGTATGCAAAAGCTGCCTCAGGTGATGATTAATGTTGCTATTGGCAGTGATAAATCAGTGATTGAGTCGCCTGAAGTGACCCAGGCTGTTGAGTCTGTGATTGAGAGGTTGTCGGGGAAGGGGCGCGTCTTGCTGCGACCTTCAGGGACAGAGCCTGTAATTCGCGTTATGGTTGAGGGCGATGAGGAGCAGAGTGTCCAAGCGTATGCGCAAGAGTTGGCGGTTGTTGTGGGAGGGGAGCATGTCTCGTAAGTATCTGGTGGCTGGGAATTGGAAGATGAACAGCAGCCGGGAAGAGGCTCGTGCCTTAATGGCTGAACTGTTAGAGGCCTACCAAGACCCTGATATGGCGGCTCATTGTGACCTGCTTGTTTGTCCCCCGTACCCATATTTGGCCTCGGTTATCGAGCAGCGGGCGGACCAGGATGTGATGGGTGTGGGTGGTCAAGACTGCTCTGCGCATTCAAAAGGCGCATTCACGGGCGAGGTGTCTGCACAGATGTTGGCTGATATAGGGTGTCAGTATGTTATTGTTGGGCACTCTGAGAGGCGCAGCTACTGGTCGGAGAGTTCTGATTTGGTGCGAGAGAAATTTGAAAGAGTACAAGCTTCGGGAATGGTGCCTATACTGTGTGTTGGTGAAACTCAAGCTGAAAGAGCGTCTGGGCAGACTGAGGCGCGTGTTTTAGAGCAGCTTGAAGCGGTTTTGAGCAGAGTGGGTGTGCACGCATTCGCTCGGGCCGTCATTGCTTATGAGCCGGTATGGGCGATTGGCACAGGATTGAATGCGACGCCCCAGCAAGCGCAAGAGGTGCACTCACTTATCCGTCGCCGCATTCGTGAGGAGAGTGTTGAGGTAGCTGATGCAGTTACAGTACTATATGGCGGCAGTGTCAAGGCGGACAATGCTTATGGCCTCTTTGAGCAGCCTGATATTGATGGTGCGTTGGTTGGAGGGGCTTCGTTGAAGGCGAACGATTTTTTGCGCATTGCTCGGGCGTGCGTAGAGTTGAAGGCAGAGGGTTAAGTGCAGCGAGATGCTGCCATTTTATTGGTGGCTGCATCATTCATCGTTGGGTGTTTTGTGATAATTTATTGGGACAAATAGTATGGAACAGACAATTTTACTGGTAATCCAGGTTATATCGGCGCTCTGCCTGATAGGCTTGGTGCTGGTTCAGCAGGGTAAGGGAGCGGATGCGGGTGCCTCTTTTGGTGGAGGAGCTTCACAAACGGTTTTTGGTAGCAGCGGGTCTGGAAATTTTTTAACAAGAACAACATCCATTCTTGCGACTGTATTTTTTGTGACCAGCTTGTTGCTGGCGTATTTTACAAAGCAGAATATTGAGTCTGCTGCAAGTGTTGATATTTTTGAATCAGTGACAGTGGACTCTGAGCTGCCTGTGATGGGTTCAGATGATGCGTTAGAGCATGACCTTCCGGGAGGGGCTGTTGAAGTGGCTGTTGAAGAAAAACAAATTAAAGAAACGGTTGAGCCTGAGGCCACAATAGAAGATAATGCAGTTCCTCAATCGCAGTAATGTGCAGATGGTGCTAATCTTGCCGAAGTGGTGGAATTGGTAGACACGCTATCTTGAGGGGGTAGTGGCCTTTGGCCGTGCCGGTTCAACTCCGGCCTTCGGCACCATTATGATATTGATGTGCACTCTGTCAGCGTAAAGCCTAAGCTAAGCGAAGTTAGGTAAAATAGATGAATGTAGGGATTGACACTGGTTCTACATATGTCTATCATCATGAACCTTCTTGTTTTGGAAGGAAAAAGAAGTACTTGTAGGTGCGGGGTGGAGCAGTCTGGTAGCTCGTCGGGCTCATAACCCGAAGGTCGTTGG
>JAYPBG010000012.1:0-438 GCA_038124075.1 Gammaproteobacteria bacterium | reverse complement strand
TACAGGATATGGCGGCAGATGCTTGGTTTTGGAAGAAATCTAAGATATATGTGCCCCTCCTGTTGAAAGGGTGGCGTCTTTGCTTATATAATTCGTGGCTCCTGAAGCGCGGGCTCCCTCGACGGTCAATCTCGATGGTCGATAGTAACGCTGCTTTACTTGGTAGGCTTGGGGTGTTGATAAGCAGCCCCTACTGCCAATAATTATATGTAATTTAATTTGTACTTTTTCAAAGAACCTTCTATTGTACTCTTACATTACTTGTTATTCTCCTTTAGTATTGAGTGGTGCTGTTTGAGTGTCCTGCCCGCTAATGCTTTCTCTTTGTAACAATATAAAGGGAAGGTGCTTAGTTAAGGGGCATTGAAAGAGGTTAGATGTAGTTTAATAGATAATTAACAAAAAGCCCCTGAAGAAAAGGGGCTTTTTGTTAATTAC
>JAYPBG010000011.1:773-24536 GCA_038124075.1 Gammaproteobacteria bacterium | reverse complement strand
TCGCGGTTCTGCTGAAAAGCGCTGCTTTGTGGGTTAATCTCTGAGTTGAACATTGACATTGAAGCCCTCTTTCTACCTTGTTACACTTTTCACATTCACATCTTTTACATCGTTGTCTAAGCCGTTGTTAGGCGTGGATACGAAATAATGTTTAAATTCTCCGCGGCGGAACTCGCTTTGCTAAGACAGGCCTCCGCTTCACAAGTCAACAATATTTAGTATCCACGCCTTAGGTGGTTTCGTCTGCTAATATCTCGGGGGTGGTTGCGCGATGGAAACCGTTATAAGGTTCGCTGTTTTTTGATTCCGCCAGGGGCCAGACGCGATTCCCGAGGGAGGCACCGCCATCGATCCTCAGAGTGGCGCCGGTGATGAAGCTGGCCGCTGGGGAGAGCAGGTAGCAGACGGCGCTGCTCACCTCCGACTCGTTTCCGAGGCGTTTTAACGGGACCGACTCTTTGAGTTTTGGAATGATCGCTTTGACAGGACCGCTGTAGCTGTCCATGCCGCTGGAGCTGATCCAGCCGGGTGCAACCGCATTGACGCGCACGCCGCAACAGCCCCATTCGTAGGCGGCCGTTTTAGTCAGGTTTTCCATGCCTGCGCGGGCCGCTCCGGAGTGGGCCATGCCGGGCATGCCGCCCCACATATCGGCAATGATGTTGACGATGTTGCCGCCATGGCGATTCATTGTCTGGTTAAAGAGTGCTTTTGCGAAGAGGAATCCCCCCACCAAGTTGGTGTTGACCACCGCTGTAAAGCCTTTTTTGTTGATGGCGGCCAGCGGTGCGGGGAATTGCCCGCCTGCGTTATTAACCAATCCATGGATCACGCCGTAGCGCTTAACGACGGTTTTGACGGTTGTCTCCACCGCCTCTTCATCGCGAATGTCACAGCTGAAGGCATCAATGGTGCCCCCGTCACTGCGCACTTCATCGATGACAGTGTCCAGCTTTTCCTGTTTGCGGCCTACGATAATCACCTGTGCGCCCAGGCGTGCGAGTTCATGAGTAATGCAGCGACCGATACCGCTGCCACCGCCGGTCACAATGATCGTTTGGCCTTTAAAAAGGTCATCTTTAAAAATGGATTGATATTGATTCATCTGTGTTTGCTGCCTGTTCATCAAATATTCATTAAATCTTCATTAAGCGGGTCAGGTGCGAGAGGTCAGGAGACCTTGCTCAATCGGTATTGGAAACGCCAGAAGTTGCTGCGCAAAGGTTTTTCCTTGCGCATCGATTCTCAAGCTGGCAAAACCTCCGCCACCCAGCGAGGCTTCCAAAAGAAAGTTAAGGGCGTTCAGACCTGGAAGATCGTAACAGGTGACCCCCTCTTCTGTAACCTCTGTGTGGGCAAAGTAAGCGGCCACGGCCGACTCGGTGAGTGCGGCTTTGATGTAGGGGAGGTACTCTGGTTTACGGGCGATGACGCCGATGTTGGCGTGATTGCCTTTATCGCCGCTTCTGGCCCATGCTAATGTGATGAGAGGGACCTCTGTCGGATGGGTCGCTGTTTTGGCTTCCGTGGCGTTGAGGGAGACGATCTCGGATGGGTTAAAGCCGCCCTTGGTCGGTATCTCGACGGTATGCGCTCCGTTCGCATCCTCTACATTGACGTTTACGGACTCTTTATCGATTAAGAAAGAGAAGAGTTTTGCAATGGGGTAGACGGTAGGCCGTCCGCCAATTACGTTGGCGATGCCGGGGGCCATGCCGGTGGCCGCCTGTGCGATCTCACGAGACAGCAGGACCAACGCTTTTTTGTTTTTATGGCTGGCAGAGAGTTTAACCACAATCTCTTTACTGTCTGTATCGCGTTCACCGTAGAGCGCCCCTGCGCCGATGAACTCCACCCATGTCTGTGTAAAGGGGCCGAGTGAGCGCTCTTCAAATAGGCGGTTTAACTTTTTCAGCAGTGCGTCGGTGACGGATTCGGCTTTTCTGACCAGATCGATCCCAGCCATAACAAAGACCGCAGATATTTTAAAACCGTCCGGGTAGATAGCAGAGACTTTATATTGGTCGGTCGGCGGGTAGCCGATGGCTCCACTGACGGCGACGCGGTCATTATCGATCTGCGTTAAGGTGACGTTGCGCCAGTCACAGGTGACATCGGGCAAAAAATAGCGGCTGGGGTCACCAATTTCATAGACGATCTGTTCGGCGACTGTCGCTGGGGTCACTATGCCGCCGGTGTTGGCCGGCTTGGTGACTTGGAACTGCCCATCTTCATAACATTCGACAATGGGGAAACCCATATTGTCGAAGTGAGGTACGGTTTCCCAATCTGTGAAATTACCGCCCGTGCACTGTGCGCCGCACTCTATGATGTGCCCGGCGAGTGAACCTTGTGATAATTTATCATAGTCATCGAGTGACCATTTAAATTGATGAAGCAGAGGGCCTAAGACCAGTGCGCTGTCGGTGATGCGCCCTGTGATGACAATGTCAGCACCTTGATCGAGGGCCGCTGCGATCGCGGGTGCGCCGAGGTATGCATTCATGGCGACAGTGAACGGGGGGAGCGCTGTATTGTTGAACATCTCTTTGGGTGCAGAGCTCATGATCTCGCTGCGTTGCGGTGTTAGATCGTCACCGGTGACCAGTGCAATCTTAAGATCGATGCCAGCCGCTTCTGCAGCGGTGGTTAATGCGTCTCGACACGCTTGGGGGTTGATGCCGCCGGCATTGCTGATCACTTTAATGCCGCGTGATTTGATTTCAGAGAGAAGAGGGGTGATGGCGTATTTGACAAAATCAGCTGCGTACCCGCTTTTCGGGTCTTTCATTTTCTGCCCCACCATGATGGAGAGGGTGACCTCTGCCAGGTAGTCGAACACCAGGTAGTCGATATCCCCTTGTGTGACTAATTGATGAGCGGCTGTTTCGGTATCACCCCAAAAGGCGGCGGCGCATCCAATGCGTATGGCGTCCATATCTTTGGTCCTATCCCTATTTCCTAATCCCTAATCCTTGGTCTTAATCCTAATATTCCTTGAAAATCTTTTCCTCATCGTTAAAAGATCCGCTAAAATCTTATATTCAAAGTACCAAGCAAGCGCTTGGTTTGTCAAGGCGGATTAAATAAATGATCGCTTAAAGTTATGATGAGGGTTAGATGAGGGTTAGATGAGGGTTAGGCGAGGGTTGAGTGATGGAGCAGTATGATGACGGAACGGGGTGAAGAGGGAAAGCGCATGACGCGTAAGCGCATTATGGATGCAGCGGTATCGCTGTTTCGTCATAAGGGATTTGAGCGTACCACGGTGAGGGATATTGCGACCGCAGTAGGCATCTTGTCAGGCAGTCTGTTTCATCACTTTTCCAGTAAAGAAGATATTTTGAAGGAGGTGATCTCTGAGGCGATTGAGGTGACCTTGGCCAAAATGAGCGCTTCGGTTGATGAAAGTGATTCGATCGAGGGCGCATTAAAAGCTCTGATTGTATGTGAGTTGGAAACCGTGACGGGTGAGAGCGGTGCCGCGGTGGGACTATTGATCAGTGAGTGGCGCTCCCTTTCTGAACAGGGTCAGTCAGCGATGCTTGAGTTGCGCAGTGCGTATGAGGGCGTATGGTTGGAGGTGCTGCGCAGTGCCAGCCGACTCGGAAAAATTCGGGTTGAGCCGATTTTGATGCGTAAGCTGATTGCAGGCGCCCTCAACTGGACTCACACATGGTACAAAGATGGGCGTAGCTATCAGCAGGCAGACATTGCAGAGCAGCTGCTCTCAATGGTGCTTACTGAAAAGGCCTATGCTGATTACTGCGCTGATACTGCCATGAGCGCCGTTTAAAAAATGAAACGAAAAAATAAAACGACACTCTTAATTGATTTTGTGAAAGGCGTAGTGAAAGGCATAGTACCTTAAGAGATCACACAAGGTAGACCACAGGTATACCGATGCAAATATGAAGTATTCTCAGATAATTGATCCTCAGATGGTTGATCCTGAACTCGGCTCTCTACGGTAACTGTTGTGTAGTTCTCCTTGGTGAATGCGGTGCAGTGTGGCCCTGGGCAGGGTATCGCCGTATCCTTGAGCAGCTGATCCACTAGCTCATCTGTAAGATCTGGGTCCCTAGAGAGATTCTCCTTAAGCTTGGAGAGTTGGAACTTAGAATGTTTCTGAAAACAGTCCTCATGGAAAATATGCCCATGAGGGCACATTATTCCCGTGGGCTCGACGGTCTCCCAACATATACAGCATTCACGCTTTTCATCAAAATCGGCCGATGCATTGTGATGGTTATTGGCGTTCTCCACTGGGGTCCCTGTTGGGATATGCTTAACGCTCATTGAGCCAGTGCTGTTCATATTATCTTAACTCCCGAGTTTAAATAGACTTTATTTTGGGCCTGTTAATGGCCTGTTAATATATAGCCTTGAGCCATTGTGTTCAAGATGCAATTGCATCTTGAGTGAACGGTCTAAAAATGCCTAAAACTATATGTTTACATAGTCTGCTCTGAAAAGATGTGAAATCGGGCGATTCACTGTTATTCGCACTATTGGCGCGAATTGATCCATTCTGCGAGAGAAGAAATGTAAAGCCAATTAAAAACAATTAAAAACAATTAAAAACAATTAAAAACTAGAGGCGAGAGGGTTGCTGAGGGGGGGGCAAGAGTTTTATGGGTGACTATTGGTGACTGTTTGTGATCGAAGATGTGCTTACACAATTCAAAGTACTACAGTGCAGAGTGAAGATATTCCTTCTTGGGTTTCATCAACTTAGAGTGCTCTATCATCTATCATCTATCATCTATCATCTATCATCACTTGTTTGATTTTTACTTTGCGTGTCAATTCTGCCATCTTTTAATGTCGCAATAAATTTGATTAAATAACCGAGGCGGTGTTTACGCAGTTCAAATTATAGTGTATCCTAGTTGCTGGTTATAAAAAATAACCACTATAAATAACCACTATAGTTATTCTTAATAATAAACCTGCAGTTAAGGAGTTTGAAGTAAATGACTATCTATCAACCTGGACCAAGCCACGCTCAGTATCAATCACCATCATCCCGCGGCAAGCTCGACATTAAAATAGATATCACTGGGAATGGCAAAGTTGCTACCTCTATTCTGGCAAAAGTCAGGACCACGACACTCGAAATAGATAAACACGCCGACACCCATAAGGCTATGGACTCAATTAAAAACCGTGCTGCTCGATTTTTTGGTTCAAATGTAGATTTGAAGAAAATTGATCCTGATTATGACCCTGGTTCTCATAGTGTATCCGCCAAAATCTCAACAGAGCGCACTTTAAAGAAAACAATGTATCAAGGTTTAAAATCCTTTTTCACTAGAAGCGATCAAGGTGCTAAACAGGTTGTATCCGCAACTGAATCAATTGATATAAATAGCAGAAAAACAACTTCCAGAAAAATCACTATTAATCTTTCAGATATCAAAGAAGCAAAAGCACAAGGGCAAAACATTAGCTTACGCAAAGTTGTTAATGACTTAAAAAGAACATTTCCAGAGCTTTCTAAAGAGATCGATTATGGTAAGTTAAAAGCGCTTCAGCAAAAAGGTGATGAAAAAATCACTATTGGAGAACTTAGTCTAAGTGATCAGCTTGCTATAGATCTCGAAAATTTAGGTTTGGATAGAGATGTTGTAAGATCCCTAATAGAGTTAATGGAGAAAGAGCATGGCTCTCTTGATGGTTTAAAACTTATTCTGGATCAAAAAAAGAATGTGAATATTGGTGTTGTTAAAGCTTATGAAGCTGAATTGAAAGGTCTACAATCACAAATGCAAGATAAACGTCTAGGAAAAAGTGATGTATTGGAAGGTTTGCTTGACAAAATAGCCTATCACGAAATAATGAGGTCGCAAGACTCCCCCTATGTCAGACTTGTTGACACTACTTACTAAACAACCAAAAACCAATTAGAGAGAAGTTAGTAGGACACCCTTAAAAAACCAACGAATCGAAAAGGAAGCCATGAAGCTATTTGTTAATAGAGTACGGCACCTCCTAGCGCGTAGGAGTAAATTTATTAAGATGATGAAAATATTATTCGGCCAAATGTGTTGCTGTTGTTTGAGAAAATGCAAAGGAGAGAGGTCAGGGTGTGTAAGGTGTGGTGTAGTAGTGCAGGGCTGTGGTTATGCATCACATCTATGAAAATGCCTGCAAACCGCCTTTTACCCACTTTTTATCAGCGGCTTGTTTATGATGCTCCATTGATGCCTTGTTGCCAGATACCACTGAAAACATGCTGCCGTATTTTTTGATGGATGTGGCCCATCGGTCTGCTTGAATGCCTAAGCGTTCAAGCAGTGGCGGTGTCTCTTCATCGATAAAGCCCTTTTTATCGCTTCTGATAACCCGTCCAGTCTCCTCAACTAACTGAAGATAATCTTCCAATGAGAACGGAATGCAAGGCTCAAGTTTTGAGTGGACTGCATTCTCAAAACTTAATAGGGGGGCTTTGGGTAGGTTGGCATTTGGAAAAGGCGTCGAAGTTTTCTTTCTGTTTTTCTGAGTCAGTGCGGCGCTCTGTTTGTTTAAGCGTCTTTTGATTTTGTTTTTGACCTGTTCGGTTTTCTTGGACCGGTTGTCCAGTGACTCTAGATGTTTAAAGAGTCTGCTCTGAAGGGAGGTGAAATCGGACGATTCGCTGTTTTTCGCAATATTGGCGCGAATAGGATTAAGATCGACATAGGTCATGCAGGCGAGTAGAGCGGTTTCATCTAATAGAGCTTGGCTTTTAAAGCGGCCCTCCCAAAAACGGCCTGAACAGTTATCTTCTTTGTTTGCCTGTCTGGCGATGGTCTCGTTCATACAGCGCATGAACCAGCTGATGTCGGTGAGACGTTTGCGCCAAACAGGAAGGAGGGTGTCAAGCGTTGCGCTTTCTTCATCGCCAAGCGGTATGCCATTGATCCATTCTGTGATGAATGTAGGACCTTTGAAAATAGAGGTCCACCGTTGAGCGACCTCTTTTTCGCTCCATTCTTTGGCTTTTTGATCATTGATATGGAGCACGACATGGTAATGATTAGACATAACAGCATATGCGCAGACGTCGATGGCGAAAACAGAGGCGAGCTGTTGTAGGCGCTCGACTGTCCACTGTTTTCGATGGTCGTAGTTTTTACCGGTTTGAGGGTCGTTGCCACAGAGGTAAGCTCTTCGGACGCAGCGTACAGTGCAGTGATAGAAGGGGGTGGATTCTACGGCGACAAGTTCTTTTCGTGCTCGGGTCATATTACTGCTCTTACTGCTCTGTGTTTTTGAGGTGGAGCGGGATGGTAATTGGGTTTCTGGTGGTAGTCAATAGTTTTATGGGTGTCCTGAAATAAACTGAAATAAAAATTCTCCGTCCCTCTTGAAATTCTCTCTTTTTTCCGTATACTTGCCTCTCCTACCGATTATAGGTTGTCCATATGGCCACCCTGTAGTCCGTTTAGGGTCCGTAGCTCAACTGGATAGAGCATCGGCCTTCTAAGCCGAGGGTTGCAGGTTCGAGTCCTGCCGGGCCCGCCATTTTCTTAACGTCCCCACCTCTTATTAGCTGTTTTGATGACCTTGTGTTGTTTAACCCTCTATTATTTTAATCGTATTCGTATGCCTCTTCTCATACTCTTATATTCCTCATATTTTAAGGTTGACTTATGAAATACATTGGAGCCCATGTCAGTGCCGCTGGAGGGGTTGAAAATGCGCCGTTGAATGCTCAGGCCATTGGCGCTAACGCCTTCGCCTTTTTCACCAAAAACCAGCGTCAATGGAATGCGAAGCCGTTGACCTCTGAGAGCATTGATGCGTTTCAAGAGCGCTGTGCGATCGCCAATATTAAGACAGAGCACATCTTGCCGCATGACAGCTACTTGATCAATTTGGGGCACCCAGAGAGAGATAAATTAGAGAAGTCGCGTGAAGCCTTTAATGATGAGATGATGCGCTGTGAGCAGTTGGGTTTGACGCTGCTTAATTTTCATCCTGGTAGCCACCTGCGTACCCTCTCTGAAGAGGCTTGCATTAAACGCATCGCTGACTCTATAAACTATGCACTGGACACCTATCATCGCGTGACGGCCGTGATTGAAAATACAGCTGGGCAGGGCAGTAACTTGGGGTATCGGTTTGAGCAGCTCGCGGCCATGATCGATCAGGTTGAAGATAAGAGCCGTGTGGGTGTCTGTTTTGATACCTGTCATGCGTTTGCGGCGGGCTATGATTTGACCACTCTGGATGCGTGTAAAAAGACCTTTCAAGCTTTTGATGATATCGTCGGGTTTAACTACCTTAAAGGCATGCATATCAATGGTTCTAAGTCGACGCTGGGCAGTCGTGTAGACCGGCATCACTCACTGCAGCAAGGGCACCTGGGAACGGATGTGTTTAAATTCATTATGAACGATGCACGCTTTGATAATATTCCTCTCGTGTTAGAGACGATTGATGATACTATTTGGGCGGATGAGATTCGCTGGTTAAGATCACTGGCGCCTTCCTCATCGACAACTCAGTTAGCGGCTGCCTGTGAAGAGACATTATCCAGTTTAGATTTGCCCTGAACGGATTTAATGTCTATAAAGTGAGTGATAAAGTGAATGCGCTGCTCTCTATCTTTTTGATTAAAATTTTAACGTTTTTGTGTTGAGAATTTTCGTTACATGCGACTGAAAAGTATAAAACTGGCTGGATTTAAATCGTTTGTTGATCCGACTACCATCACCTTCCCCCATAACCTATCGGCCATTGTCGGTCCAAACGGCTGTGGTAAATCCAATGTGATCGACGCCGTTCGCTGGGTGATGGGAGAGAGCTCTGCGAAGCATCTCCGGGGTGAGTCGATGGCGGATGTCATCTTTAATGGATCAAACTCCCGAAAGCCTTTAGGTCAGTGCTCAATAGAGCTGGTCTTTGATAATACCTCAGGCCGTGTGGTCGGTGAGTATGGCGGCTACAATGAGATCGCGATTAAACGTCAGGTTTCACGGGATGGGCAGTCCGTCTACTTTCTAAACAGTACACGCTGTCGGCGTAAAGATATTACCGATATCTTTCTCGGAACAGGGCTAGGGCCACGCAGCTACGCGATCATTGAGCAAGGCATGATCTCCCGCCTGATTGAAGCCAAGCCGGAAGAGTTGCGGGTCTTTATTGAAGAGGCGGCCGGTATATCCAAATATAAAGAGCGCCGCCGAGATACTGAAAACCGTATTCGTCGCACACGAGAAAACCTAGAGCGACTCACCGATCTTCGTGATGAATTGGAACGACAGCTCAACAAACTCAAGCAGCAATCTGCAGCGGCGATAAAATATAAAGAGTTAAAAGAGCAGGAGCGGCAGCATACCGCGCAACTGCAGGCGATGCGTTGGAAAGAGCTGGATCTCTCCTTGTCGGAGAAAGCGGCCTTTATTCGTGATCTGGAGCTGAAGCTAGAAGCGTGTTTAACCGATCGTGTCTCCGCTGACAGCCAAATTGAGCAGCTTAGAACGCAGCAGAGTGAAGCGAGTGATCGGGTCAATGTGGCGCAGTCAGAGTATTACAGCCATGGTACTGAGATCGCAAAGGTTGAGCAGAATATTCAGCACCAAAAAGAGCGGCAGCAGCAGCTGCAAGATGATTTATCGCAGATCAAAGTGAGTCGAGCGCAAGCGCAAGAGCACTTGGAGCTGGATCAAGACAAGATAGAAACACTGCAGGAACAGCTGTTAACCGATGAGCCTGAGTTGGCGCTGCTCAGCGAGCGCAGTGAGACGTCAACGGAACAGTTAGCGATCCTGGAAGAGCGTTTGCAAGCGTGGCAAATGGCGTGGGAAACGTTCAGCGAGCAGGCGCAGGAGAACAGTCAAAAAGGTCAATTGCAGCAGACGAAGATTCAACATTTAGAAAAGGCGAACGAACGGCTGATAGAGCGCATCGAACGGCTTGAGAATGAGCGTGCTGCCTTCAATACAGGCCCTCTACAGGATGAGCTTGAGATCTTGCAAGAGCAGCTCTCAGAGCAGCAGTTGGAGCATGAGTCGGTACAGCAGCGTGCTGATGATCTGATCGACGCGATTGCTCAGCAGCGTGATCAAAACAACCATTTAAGTGAGGCTCTGCATAAGCAGCGTGCTGAACTGCAGCAGCTGCGCGGTCGTGAATCCTCCTTGCAGGCGTTGCAGCAAGCGGCGTTGGGTCGCCAAGATGGTCAAGAGGGTGAGTGGCTTGAGGGACAGCGCCTGGGTGAAGCGGCGCGTTTGGCCGAAAAAATTCAACTGGTCGACGCTGAGACGACAGAGCGTTGGTCAAAGGCCGTTGAGACGGTGTTGGGCGATTACTTGCAGGCGGTCTGTTTGGAGCAAGGCTTAGAGGCGCTCTCTGGCGGTCTTGCTGCGTTTGATAAGGGCCAGTTGACGCTGCTGGATGAGCAGGTCGATGCAGCGGCGAGCGCCCATGCTGGAGACCGAACGTCTTCGGCCACTGCGCTAAACGCGCTGGCGCCTTTAACGCAGTGGGTGACGGCCCCCAGTGCTGTCCAGCCTCTGCTTGTTGGTATTTATGCCGCGGTGGAGACCGAGGGCATGACAGGGCTTGACGTAGCGCTTTCGCAGCGTGCTCACTTGCAGCCCCATGAGAGCATTGTCACGCAAGAGGGCATTTGGGTGGGCCCCAACTGGTTGCGTATTTCTAAAGAGCATGATGCGCAATCGGGTGTCCTGCAGCGTCAGCAGGACCTAGAGCAGGTTGAGAAGCGCATAGAGCAGGTTGAGGCGCAAGAGGGTGAGTACACTGAGCAGCTTGAAGAGGCGCGTGAAGCACTGCGTGATTTAGAGGCGGAGCGAGAGTCGATGCAGCAATCGTTGCAGCAGGCAACCCGCGCACAGAGTGATATTCAATCGCAGATCAGTGCCAAACAGGCGCGCTTAGAGCAGATGAGCATGCGGGCTGAACGGATTGAAACTGAAATAAGAGAGTGCAGCGAGCACCGTGAGGATGAGACCCAGCAAGCGAAAGAGGCGCGTGCAGAGCTTCAAGAGGCGATGGACGCCATGGCGGACGATGAGGGGCGCCGGAATGAATTGACTGAACAGCGCGAACAGAATCGTGAGGAGCTCGAAGAGGCGCGCCTACAGGCACAGCACGATAAAGAGTCTGCGCATACCCTGACCTTAAGTGTTCAGACCGCACGCACGCAGTTGGAGTCACTGCAGTCGGGCTTAATGAGGTTGAACAGCCGCTTGGAAGAGCTGCAAGAGCGAGAAACCGAGCTGCTGGAGAAGAGCCTGGACACAGGTTCACCGGTGGATGATCTCGCCGATGAGTTGGAGCATATGCTGAAAAAGCGTCTGCGGCTTGAAGCAGCGCTGACCGAAGCGCGTGAGGGGTTAGAGGGTATTGAGAGCCAGCTGCGCACACAAGAGAAGCGACGTGATGAGTCCGATCGCTCATCGCAATCCATTCGTATCAACCTTGAGTCTGAACGGTTGCAGAATCAAGAGAAGCAGGTCAAACGTGATGCGTTCAAAGAGCTGTTGGATGAGGGTGAATACAACATTGAGGAACTGCTCGGTGCACTTCCTGCTGAGGCAACCCCCGCTATGTGGGAGGAAGCACTTGAGCGGATTGGCAAGCGTGTGAGCCGGCTGGGCGCAATAAACTTGGCGGCCATCGATGAGTATGAGCAGCAGAAAGAGCGGAAAGAGTATTTGGATACGCAGAATGCCGACCTGGAAGAGGCCCTCGAAACCTTAGAAACTGCGATTCGTAAAATCGATAAAGAGACCCGGGAGCGTTTCAAAGAGACCTTTGAAAAGGTGAATAACGGGTTAAAAGCGCTCTTTCCTAAAGTGTTTGGCGGCGGCAGTGCCTATCTCGAACTGACCGGTGAGGACCTTTTGGATACCGGCGTGGCGATTATGGCGCGACCACCCGGTAAGAAGAACAGCACCATTCATCTCCTCTCCGGTGGAGAGAAAGCGCTGACGGCTGTGGCGCTGGTCTTCTCGATTTTTCAACTCAACCCGGCCCCTTTCTGTATGCTTGATGAAGTCGATGCACCGCTTGATGATGCAAACGTCGGTCGATACTCTCGTCTCTTAAAAGAGATGTCTGATCAAGTGCAGTTTATTTACATTACGCACAATAAGATTGCTATGGAGATCTCTGATCAGTTGATGGGGGTTACCATGCATGAACCGGGTGTCTCTCGACTGGTGTCGGTGGATGTGGATGAGGCGGCCGCACTGGCAGCGATTTGATCACTGCAGATAAGATTTTGTGTCCATTTTGATGTATACTTTGTGACACTTTATATGCCACTTATATAAGGGTATATACCGTTTAACCTTTGAATGCTTGGGGGATAGATAAATGGATTTCGGTTTACGAGAGTTGCTTTTTTTTATCGGTATAGTCTTCATTGCGGGCATTCTATTTGATGGCCTACGACGGATGCGTAAAAGTAAGGGTGAGCTGTATGGGCTGCCACCCGATTACGATCAAATTGAGGTAGGTCGGAATGGTCCAGATGAGCCTCAGCTCGACCGTGTAGGGCAGTCTGCTGATGTGATTGATCTGCGTACAGATGCGCAGCGTGCTGCAAGCCAGAGAGGCGTTGCCATTGAACAGGGGCGAGGCGCTGATGAGATGGTGCAGCAGAGTCGCAGTGGCCCTCGCAATAATAAAAAGGGCAATAGCAAGGATAATAGCGGCCCGAGCCGAGACTTTGAAGAAGAGTACGGTGATGAGCTGCCCAATGGTGGGGCTCGCCGTGTATCCGGTCATGCATCTCAGGTTGAATCTGAAGGGGCGCATGTTGCTGAGCCCAACCAAGGTGAGCCTGTATCGGAGTCGCGTATAGCCCAAGCCGCCCATGCAGCGGGTGAGCGGCAGGCGCGCCGAGATGAGCATGAGCCTACCGTCTCCTTGGGGCGTGTGCGTTTGGAGGGTGTCGTCGATCATTCCGTTGATCAAGATGTGCCCATTAAGGTAGACGCCGACTCGATTCACGCTGACCCCACGCATGACACCATTCAAAACGACGCAATTCAGCAAAGTGATCCTACTCAAGAAGAACGCTTGGCGTCCAGCACCGTCTCGGATGTGATCGTGTTTAATATTATTGCCAAAGATAAAGGCAGCTTTTCGGGGCCTTCGCTTCTAAAAGCAGCTGAAATGTGCCAGATGACGCTGGGCGAGATGAATATCTTCCATCGGTATGAAGGCAACTCTTCAGAGGCTCTTTTCAGTATGGCCAACCTCGTCGAGCCAGGCACCTTTGACCTTGATACTCTGCATGATTTTAAGTCCCCGGGTGTCTGCCTCTTTATGCAGCTGCCTGGACCCAAGCGCAGCATTGTGGCATTGGAGCGCATGGTGGAAGTGGCGCGTAAGCTGGCCATTAAGTTGGGTGCAGAGATGCGGGATGAGAACCATAGTGTGATCACACCGCAGACCATTGAGCACTACCGACAACGCGTTATGGAGTTTGAGCGTAAGCGCCGTACGCGCCGCCACTCTGAATTGGCTCACTGAGCGGCAGTGGTGAAGGGATAAAGAGAGCATACTGGGTAGTTCATGCGAAAAGTAGAAATCGAAAAAATTGTTCAGGCCAGAGTAGAGGATGCTCTTGTTTTATATGATGCTTTTCGCTTTGATGGTTCTGTCTATCTGTGTGGTTATGCTATTGAGCTTGGACTAAAAGCACGTATATGTCGTACGCTCCAGTGGGATGAGTACCCTACATCCCGAAATTACAGTACATTTAGAACGCATGACCTCGATGTACTGCTACACCTGTCGGGGTGCGAAGACACAATCAAACTTAATCATCTAGCAGATTGGTCTGTTGTAGCTCAATGGAATCCTGAAGCGAGATACAACCCCATAGGGAATGTCACCCGTTCCGATGCGAACGATATGATAGAGTCGACTAAGCAGCTTTTGAAGGTGTTATGAGAGAGCAAGCAAATAAGCTTAAAAATGTTGAGCTGGAGCTGAGTAAAAAATATGGCTCCTTTGAACTTTTTGCCTTAGTTTTAAGGGCTGATGCGCCTGATAAATGGGATCTGCTTATCTCTTCAGATTGGGCAAGGGAAGATAAAAAATCGGCGATTGATCGCGTTGTGTCCAGTATTCAGCCTGAACTGTCTCAAAAAGAGCTTATGATGCTTTCAAGAATCATTGTACTGGATAAGCATGATTCTGCTTTAAAGGCTTTACACAGTGCTATGGATGTTGAACATGGTTTAGCTGAAATTACGGACAGTGAATTTTTTGGTTTGGCGATTAAACATGCCTATCTTATTACTTCTAAACGAAAAAAATCATAACTATCCCGCTCTAACTCTATGCTTTATAAAGGGTGTTTTTCTCTATGGCAGAAGCAGTACCCACGCATGTTCAGCAAGATGTTGATGCGTTACGGCAGACGTTGAATGAGTATAATCATGCTTACTACGTCCTTGATGACCCTCAGGTCCCCGATGCTGAATATGATCGCCTTTTCCATCGCCTTGTTGCTTTGGAGGCGCAGTATCCTGAACTGATCACCCCAGAGTCACCGACGCAACGCGTGGGTGATCGCCCCCTATCCCACTTTGAATCGGTGGCGCACCGCATACCGATGCTTTCACTCTCTAATGTCTTTAGTGAACAAGAGTTGCATGACTTTGAAAAGCGTGTCGAGAACCGTCTTATATCACAGGCGTTTGAATTTACCTCGCCGATTGCGTTTGTCTGTGAACCCAAATTGGATGGCATTGCTGTCAGCTTGATCTATCGAAACGGTCATTTAGAGCAGGCCGCGACGCGCGGTGACGGCGCAACCGGTGAAGACATTACGCAAAACATTCGCACCATTCCTACCATACCGCTCGTATTACGAGGCGATGATTGTCCGCCCCTCTTGGAAGTGAGAGGCGAAGTCTTTATGGAGAAAGGGCGGTTTGCACAGATGAATGAGCGAGCCTTGGCGGCAGGTGAGAAGTTATTTGCGAACCCTCGGAATGCGGCTGCTGGCAGCTTGCGTCAGCTGGATGCGCGCATCACCGCGCAGCGCCCGCTGGAGATCTACTGTTATGGCGTTGGAGCGGTGGAGAACCGTCAGGGTGAGCCTGTTGACTTATTGCCGCACCGTCACAGTGAAATATTAGCGCAGCTGAAACGGTGGGGTTTTCGCATTAATCCCGAGATTGCCGTGCATGCAGGGGCTAAAGGGTGTATGACCTACTACGAGCGCCTACTGAAAAAGCGCGATGCCTTGGCTTACGAGATAGATGGTATTGTGTACAAAGTGGATGACCGAGCGCTGCAAGGTGTCTTAGGCTCGGTCTCTCGTGCCCCGCGCTGGGCGACAGCGCATAAGTTTCCAGCGCAAGAGGAGATCACCCGGTTACAAGAGGTTGAATTTCAGGTAGGCCGAACCGGTGCTATTACTCCGGTTGCCCGATTAGAGCCTGTTGCCGTAGGTGGGGTCACTGTCTCCAATGCCACCTTGCATAATATGGATGAGATCGCCCGGCTCGACCTACACATCGGGGATACGGTGGTGATCTACCGTGCCGGTGATGTGATTCCTAAAGTGGTGCGGTCACTGCCGGCGCGCCGACCTAAAGAGGCTAAACCGATTATATTTCCTGACGCCTGCCCGGTCTGCGGTTCCGATATCGATCTGCCTGAGGGCGAGGCGGTGGCGCGCTGCAGTGGGGGTTTGGTCTGTACGGCGCAGTTAAAAGAGGGTATTAAGCATTTTGCCTCGCGTAAAGCGCTGGATATAGAAGGCTTGGGTGATAAGCTGGTCGAGCAGCTTGTTGATACGGGCTTGATTGTCACGGTGGCCGATCTCTATCGGCTCGAGTGTGAGCCGGTCGCGGCGTTGGAGCGCATGGCGGAAAAGTCCGCTCATAATCTCTTAAACGCGCTGGAAAAAAGTAAAAGCACAACCCTGCAAAGGTTTCTCTATGCACTGGGGATTCGCGAAGTGGGGGAGGCGACGGCTCTAAATTTGGCGCGCCACTTTGGCAGCCTGGAGGCCCTTATGGCTGTGGTGCTAAAGGAGGAGGCGGCTGACGAGGCGCAAGGTGCGCAGGATGCACTGCTTGACGTGCCTGACGTCGGCCCGATTGTCGCTGAACATATTGTGCTCTTTTTTCGTCAAGCCCATAATCGAGAGATCATTGACCAGCTGCGTGAGCGGGGCGTACAGTGGGAAAAACTAACACCCTCCACCGAAGAGGAGGGTGACAAGGGTGACCAAGAGAGGCACCCCTGGTCCGGTAAAACCTTTGTGTTGACGGGTACTCTGCAGGCGCTGACGCGCAGTGAAGCCAAAGAGCGACTTCAGGCTCTGGGTTGTAAAGTGGCAGGCAGTGTATCCAAAAAGACCGATGTGGTTGTTGCGGGAGCAGCGGCTGGCTCTAAGCTGGCCAAAGCAGAGTCTCTGGGCATTGAAATTTGGGATGAGGCGCGGTTATTGGACGAGTTGTAGGTGTTGGTGTATCTTATTATCAATCACCTTAATCTGCTGGTTTGGTTGCGCCCATGATACGTCCGAAGTTTTATGTGTTTAGGTTAACATTCTTCTTGATGGCGATCACACTGGGGGTCTCTATCTCCTGTACGACCATTCCACCTTCAAACATTGATCAGGTCTGTACGCTATTTGATGATCGTTATGATTGGTACCTGGCGGCTAAGCGGGTAGAGAAGAAGTGGGGTTCACCCGCCCATGTGACCATGGCCATTATGCATCAAGAGTCCAGCTTCAGAGCCGATGCTAAACCGCCAAGAAAAAAACTCTTTGGTATTATACCCGGACCGCGACCCTCCACAGCCTTTGGCTATGCTCAGGCCATTAACCCCACGTGGGAAGAGTATAAGCGCTCAACAAAGCAGCCGGGTGCCGATCGTGACGACTTTGATGATGCGATGGATTTTGTTGGTTGGTATAACCACCGCAGCCGAAAACGAAATCGAATTGCCCCACACGATGCACGACGCCTCTATCTGGCTTACCATGAAGGCCATGGTGGCTATGCGCGTGGCAGTTATAATAAAAAGCCTTGGTTAATTAAAGTGGCTAAAAAAGTTGAACGGCAATCACATCGCTATAAGCAGCAGCTGGCAACGTGTCAGGCTGATCTGGAGAAGTGGAATTTGCGCCGTTGGTTATCGGCGGTATTCTAATTCTGTTTCGAAACTGTCAGGTAGAACAAATATAACCTAAAATTACCCTACGCATACAAAAAATGTACATTTAATATTGGTTTAATATTAAGTAGGTAGGTGTAAGTGAAGAAGCGAATTCTAATAACAGGGGGTGCGGGGTTTATAGGTTCCCACCTATGTAAACGACTGCTTGATCAAGAGAATGAAGTGATCTGCCTGGATAACTTTTTCACCGGCAGAAAAGAGAACATTATCGGCCTGTTGGGAAACCCCTATTTTGAAATCATTCGGCACGATGTCTGTCTGCCCAACTTTTTAGAGGTGGATCAGATCTATAATTTAGCCTGCCCAGCCAGCCCGGTAAGTTATCAGCGTGACCCTGTGCAGACCGTAAAAGTCAGTGTTATGGGGGTGATTAATATGGTCGGTATGGCAAAACGATTAGGCATACCGATACTGCAGGCCAGCACCAGTGAAATCTACGGGGACCCTATTACCCATCCTCAGTCGGAGAGCTATTGGGGTAATGTAAACTGCAACGGTCCACGCTCCTGTTATGACGAAGGTAAGCGCTGTGCAGAGACGCTGTTGTGCGATTACCACCGTCAGCACAATGTTCAAATCCGTATCGCCCGTATTTTTAATACCTATGGCCCTCATATGGATATGGGCGATGGACGTGTGGTGAGTAATTTTATCGTGCAAGCATTAAAGGGTGAAGACATTACCATTTATGGCACTGGAGAGCAGACACGCTCGTTCTGTTATGTGGATGATACGGTAGATGCATTGATACGGCTGATGAACAGCGATGCGCCCGAAGCGACGACGCCGGTCAACGTGGGCAATCCAAGTGAACGCACTATGAGAGAGCTCGCAGAGTACGTTGTTGAGGTGACCGAGAGCGACTCGACCATTATTTTTATGGAGCGCCCTGAGGATGACCCCAATCAGCGCTGTCCAGATATTGAGAAAGCCCATCGCCTTCTAAAGTGGAAGCCCAATACAACATTTGAAGTGGGGATCGAAAAATCAATCGCCTATTTTCGTGGGCAGCTCAACAGACGTTAAGATCGCCCTTCCAAACAGTTCACCCTCTTGTTTGGCTGTTTTTGCCCGCTCTGTTTATGGGTCCCTTGCTGTTCCATTTTTCTGTGGGTGACAGCCTTGGGGGCGAAGCGGATGCACCGGTCTACCTTTTAATGGCTCGATGGTTTTCGGGTGACCACAGCGCCCCTGTTGAGTTGATGATGGAGCAAGCGCTTTTTCCGCCTTTTTACCCCTTTTTGTTGGCCCTGGTGGGGGCGGCAGATTCGATCGCCTATGCCCACCGTGTGACCGTAATTGCATTGCTCTTTAGCTCTGTGCTGTTTGCACTGTGGCTGCGACAGCAGGCGGTAAGACCGTCTGTTCAGGCTGGGATGGCGCTGTTGTGGCTGCTGCTGCCCTCCACATGGATGATCTCGTTTGAGTTGATGAGTGAGCCTCTCTACCTTCTGCTCTCCTTGGTGACGCTTCTGCTTTTTAAGCCTTTTGCATCCAGAGCATTAGGGTATCGGTTTGTGATTATTATCCCACTGGCGCTTTTGCTCTTGACGCGCACCCTCGGCATCAGTTTGATATTGGCGATGTTGATGGTTCTGCTTAAGCTGCGTTACTGGAAAGGGATAGGGTTGTTATCTTTAAGCCTGTTACCGGTGGGGGCGTGGTACGGTTATAAGGCCCTATTAGGTTTCCATGGAAATTATCAGATGGGTTTTCTGATCAATGCCACGGATGTTCAGCAGTTGATTTTGCATCACTGGGGGAAAGTAAACACCAACTTATTAGCGATGGTGTCGAGCTTAAGTGATTTGTTTGCACTGAATGCTCATTGGGCTCAGCAGGGGTGTGCTTTGCTGATTTGCACGGCGGCTTGTGTCGGGTGGTTAAAACGGCTCTATGCCTGGAAGGTCGATGCCCTCTACCTGTTCATCTATATGGGTATAGTCTTGATTTGGCCTTTTCCGGATCATATCGAGCGATTTATATGGCCGTTGTTACCGCTGCTCTTTTACTATGCGCTCTCTCTGGTGCCGATTCAGAGGCAGGCGCTGTGCGTTCTCTCTCTGCTGCTACTGCTTATGCCTTCCTATTTTTATATCGGTCAGCGATGGCTGGAGGGGGGGCAGTTGCTCGCCTCTGAGGTGGAGTTTACTCAGACGAAACGGTGGTATTCGCGCAGTGATCTGGCCTCCGCGCAACGCGATTTAAGGGTGCGCCGATCGCTCGCGCAATTAATGACGCAAGTTGCGCAGTGGGTGCCTGAAGATGAGTGTATTTACTTTATACGGCCACCGGATCTGATGCTGTTGTCGAGGCGCCTCTCATTTGAACCGCCTACACGACATCAAGGTGCTTTAGAGGGGGGGCGCTGCCCTTGGTTTTTAGTGACTGTATTGAGTCACCCTAGTGCGCCTGGCCCTCTCTACCCACTTCCCTATTTGGAGCCGCGTCATATTCGCGCTTTTTATACCCATCAACACAAAGAGGCGGAAGAGCGTGCTGAAAGGCCGAGTCCAATATACTCACTGCTTGTTGAGTATCGGCCATGAATAAAGAGGCATAAGGTGAACAGAGAGAAAAAGGTGGACAGAGAAAAACATCCGAAAAGAGAGGTCAATTTTGCTTTGTTGGCCGTCTTGGTGCAAGGCTCACTGGTTCGTCTTCTCTATTTTATTCAGAGTTTAGAGAACCCTTTCTATTTTAAGCCGCTGCTGGATGAGCATTTTTATATCGATCAAGGTCGTTATATTGCTCAAGTAAATGCGCTGGGTAACGCATTTACTTTCCATTTGGATCCCCTGTTTAGTTATCTGCTCGCGCTGCTCTTTTCCATCAGCGATGAAACGGGGTTTGTGCGGATCATGATGGTGCTGTGTGATGTGCTGAACATTGGTTTAATCTATCTCTTAGGGCGTCAACTCTGGAGTAATCGCATTGGGCTTATTGCTGGGCTGCTTTATGCATATTTAGGTGTCGCGATCTTCTACTCCAGCTTGATTTTAAAGCCTGTATTGACGGTGACGTTTATGTTGGTGGCGTTGCTGCTCTATCTGCGCGCATTACGTTCAGATCGACGTGGACCGCTGTTGATGGTGGGGGCATGGGTGGGGCTGACGGCGTTGCTGCGGGGTAATTTCTTCTTGCTGCTGCCTCTGCTGTTGGGGCACCTTTTTATGATGCGTGCGCAACGGCGCATCAATCCCTGGAGAGCAGCACAATGGTTGGTGATCGGGTATGTTGCGGTGCTCTCTGTGGCGATGGTGCGCAATGTTGTGATGTTTGATCAGTGGCATGCTTTGGCCAGTAATGGGGGGTATGTGCTCTACAGTTCGAACAACCCTGAAAATAGGATGGAGAATCATCTGGCACCGGCGTTTATTCAAGAGGTAACACCCTTAGGGCTCGATAGAGGGTATCGTGAAGAGGCTGAGCGCAGAGAGGGACGGCCGTTTAACTCACATGAGGCGTCAGCTTATTGGATGAAGCAGGCTATTCTCTACCGCATGGAGCACATATCATCGCTGCCGAGGGCCATAATGTTGCGTCTGACGCAACTGATATCGAACCATGAGATTCCCAGCAATTACAGCTACAACAGCCGCTTGGTTGACGCGACTCTTTTATCGGCACCGTTTATTGGCTTTGCCTTTGTGATGGGGTTTGGGCTTCCGGGGCTCTGGATGGCAGGTCGGCGCGATAAGAGCGCCTGGGTGTTGGCGTTGCCTGTGGGGGTGATTGTGATCACAGGGTTGGTGTTTTATACCGCTGCCCGAATTCGCATGCCGATGACGGTCTGCTTGCTGCTTGGAGCGGCTTATTCACTCGATTGGTTCTATGGGCGTCTATTGGCAATGCGTCGAGGGGGGGTGGGCGTTCGTCGTCAAGTCGGTCTCTTATTGTTCATCAGTATACTGTTGATGCTGCTGTCGCTGTTTTCGGATCGGTGGAGCCAAGGAGGGCAGTATTCTGAGATTGATTATGATCTTAAAATAGCGCATGCCCATATTAAGTTACGCCAATATGAGAAGGCCGGTGTGATCTTAAAACAGTGGGAGGGTGAGCCCAATTGGCGGGCTGAAATTCTGCTGCTCTATGGCAATATTGAGTTTAAGCAGAACCGGTTTGCTCAGAGCGCGCTGCTTTATCAGCAGGTGCTGAGTCTTGAGCCAGAGCATTTTGCAGCGCTCAATAATCTGGGGGTTGCGCTGTTTAAGAGTGGGGATTATAACGCGGCGCGGGATTACCTAGAGCGTTCATTAGAGCTGAAGCATGATAAGAGAGCGATCCACTATTTGAAGAAAATTCAGTCGAACATGCGCAACTCAGAGCCGCTTGAGAGGTCTGATTCAGCCTCAAAAGAGGGCTATTGATGTTAGGGATAGATGTTAGGGTATAGCTGTTAAGGTATAGCGGCTATAACTTAAGCAGTTGAGCGTGGAGTGCGCTGACCTGCTCTTCTAAGGCTGTGAGCGATCCTTCATTGGTAATGATGTAGTCGGCCAAGGCGTTGCGTTGTGCGCGACTCATTTGTGCCGCCATTATTTTTTCAATTTGCTCGCTGCTGTTGTTGTCACGAGCGCTGGCACGTTCGAGTTGAAGGTGCTCCGGCAGATCAACCAGAATCGTTTTTTTTACGCGTTGATGTTGGCCTGTCTCGAAGAGCAGTGGGGACATCAGCAGTGTATAAGGTGAACGGCTCTGAGCAATTAAGTCGTCAACTCTCTGTCTGATCAGCGGGTGAGTCAGCTGCTCTAACCAAGCGCGTTCTTTCGGTTGGTCAAAGATTTTTTTGCGCAGAGCAGGGCGGTTGAGTGTACCGTCTGGGAGAAGCAGTGCGTCGCCAAAGTGATCGGTGATCTCTTTAAGTGCACGGCTGCCGGGGGCGACGATATCACGCGATGCTTGATCGGCATCGACCACGGTAATCCCGTGTTGCTCAAAGAGTGCGGCGGCTGTGGATTTGCCACTGCCTATGCCGCCTGTTAGACCTATGAGATCGCTGTTGTGTTTCATCTGTTTGTGTGTATCTGTTTGTTTGCATCTGAAGCATTCTACGGTGTTAGATCATCGTCGAGCGGTTAGAGCGGAAATGGTTAAAGCGGAAAGAGCTGCACAACGAAGTCACCGTATAATAGCGCAATGACGCCTGCTGCCGCAAGATAGGGGCCAAAAGGGATGCCTTGATGACGGTCGTGTTTGAAAAAAAGAATCACAATGATGCCGACACATGCGCCTACAAAAGAGGAGATCAATATAATCGAGGGCAGGGTTTTCCAGCCCAGCCAGGCCCCTAAGGCGGCGAGCAGTTTGAAATCACCGTACCCCATGCCCTCTTTGCCTGTCAGCAGCTTGAAGAGCCAATAGACCGACCACAGAGAGAGGTAGCCAGCTATGGCACCGATAACCGCCTCCTCCAGTGGGACAATCAGGCCGTTCAGGTTGACCAGGAGTCCGAGCCATATCAGGGGTAAAGTGATCTGATCAGGCAGCAGTTTGGTATCAAAGTCGATCATGGTGAGTGCGATCAAGCTCCATAAGAGGATCAAACTTGCAGCCATTAGCCAGCTGAGACCAAAATGCCAGGCAACGAGCGCTGTGAGCAAGCCGGTGGCCAGCTCAATCAGTGGGTAGCGGATCGAGATCGGGGTTTTGCAGTTTGAGCACTTTCCCTGTAAAAAGAGATAACTGATAATGGGGATGTTTTCCCAGGGTTTGATCTCTTTTTGACAGCCGGTGCAGTGGGATGCCGGGGTGACAAGGTTGTATCGTTCTGGCAGGTCGGGGGCTGTCTCTTGCTCTTTCAGGTAGTCCGATGCCGTGGTATACCACTCTTTTTGCAGCATTTTCGGGATGCGCAGAATCACCACATTCAGAAAGCTGCCCACCAATAGACCCAATAGGGCCAAGACGCAGATGAACTGAACCGGGTGGAGCAGTAGGTGGAGCAGTAAGTTGTCGATGTAGTCCATTGAATTGTGCGCTTAAACCACGGAACCAAGTTGAAATATAGGCAAATACATCGCAGTAATCAAGCCACCGACCAAGACACCTAACACGGCCATGATGACGGGTTCCATTAAGCTTGTGAGACCGTCGACTTTATTGTCGACCTCCTCTTCGTAGAAGTTCGCGACCTTATCCAGCATCTCATCCAGTGCCCCGGACTCTTCGCCTATGGAGACCATCTGAATCGCCATAGGGGGGAAGACGCCGGTTGCGCGCATGGCAAATTGAAGCTGAGTGCCGGAGGCGACATCCTCCTTTATTTTATTAACGGCATTCTTATAAACAATGTTACCGGTTGCGCCTGCCACTGAGTCGAGGGCGTCAACCAGGGGAACCCCTGCAGCAAAGGTGGTCGAAAGGGTACGAGCGTATCGGGCAATGGTCGCTTCAAAGATGATGTCGCCAACAACAGGGGCTTTCAGAGCGGCATGATCCAGCATATTGCGAAATTTTTCGGAGCGCAGCTTGGCTTGCTTAAAGCCAAAGACCGACGCAATAATGGTGATGAGCATGATAAACCAGTAAGCTTGCATCCACTCTGACATGCCAATGACCATTAAGGTGAAGGCGGGCAGATCGGCG
>JAYPBG010000011.1:0-763 GCA_038124075.1 Gammaproteobacteria bacterium | reverse complement strand
GCGCCAAAGCCTTTAAAGAGGTCCTGAAAGGTGGGTACCACTTTGATCAATAAGATGGCGGTAACAATAAAAGCAACGATGCAGACGGCAATGGGGTATTTTACGGCCTTTTTGATCTTAGACTTGAGTGCCTCTGTTTTCTCTTTATACAGTGCGACTCGATCGAGCATCTTTTCCAGAGCACCGGACTGTTCGCCTGAGTGCACTAAGCTGACAAAGAGATCCTCGAAATAGAGTGGGTGCTGTTTAAGCGCCGACGCAAGGTTGTTGCCCCCCTCCACATCGGCCTTAAGTTTGCCGACCAGCTCCCGCATTGAAGGGTTGGGCAGGCCAGCGGCGACAATAAAAAACGACTGTACCAGCGGGACACCGGATTTCATCATGGTCGCCAGCTGCCGGGTGAAAATGGTGATATCCATAGGGGTTATTTTTTTCTGACCTGTGCCAAAGAGGGGTTTGGGCTTACGTTTGACGCGTATAGGTACGATGCCCTGCTTTCTCAGCTGCGCTTTGACCAGTGCGATGTTGGCTCCTGTGATTTCGCCTTTTGTTTTCTGCCCCTTACGGTCGGTGCCTTCATAGGTAAAGGTATCGAGTGAGGGCGTCGAGGGGGTGGTTTTTTTCTTTTTACTTTGACTTCGTGATGTCGCCATATTAATGTCCTGTAGTCACACGTTCAACTTCTTCCAAACTGGTTACTCCAGCGCGGGCTTTGTTTAAAGCCGAGGTACGCAGATCATTAAACCCCTCTTTAGCACATACG
>JAYPBG010000010.1:13495-25657 GCA_038124075.1 Gammaproteobacteria bacterium | reverse complement strand
TGGTACGGCACTGTTTGGACCGCGCAACACATAGAGAGCCAAGAGGGCCCAAATGGAGGCTGCTTAATGTGTATGGGCAGTTTTTGTAGACAGTTTTTGTAGACAATGTTTATAGAGCGTTTTATAGAAGAGATCGAGTATAGATGGACACCGCTTCCCTAGAGACCCAAGTTAACCTACCAGCAAAGACCCACATCGCTTTTATTGGTGCCGGCAATATGGCCAGCAGCATCGCCGGTGGCCTTATTAAGCATAACCACCCTGCTGATGCCATCACACTCTGCGACCCTTCAGAATCAAGCCGAGCCAAAGCGGCTGAACGGCTGCCAGGCATTAACATCACCACGGAGAACCATAAGGCGTTTGCCGAGGCAGATGTGATCGTTCTTGCGGTAAAACCACAAATCATGGAGGCGGTCTGTCGCGATCTTAGCGGTGGTGTGTCGACACCCGGCACACCAAAAGATGCCAAGCTCATCATCTCAATTGCTGCAGGGGTCACCATCCAGCAGATCGAAACATGGCTCATCAGCGGTAAACCCAACCGTTCTGAGATTGCAATCATACGCTGCATGCCCAACACACCCGCACTGATCAATGAAGGGATGACCGGTTACTTTGCCAACCCACAGGTGACTGAAGAGCAAAAACAGATTGCAACCGCGATTCTTATGGCCGTGGGTGATGTGGTGGAGGTGGCACACGAAGATGAGATCAATACCATCACGGCGGTTTCTGGCAGTGGCCCGGCCTACTATTTCTATCTGATGGAAGCGATGATCAACGCAGGTGAAGCGCTGGGCTTAAGCCGTGAAACCGCAACACGCTTGACGCTGAAAACAGCGGTTGGCGCCGCTCAACTGGCCGCCAGCCCTGACAGCCCTGAGCCTGCAACCCTCAGAGCGCAAGTCACCTCCCCCGGTGGCACAACAGAGCGCGCGCTTGAGACCTTTAATGCGGGCAAGGTCGATAAGACCGTTATTGACGCGATCAAAGCCGCCCACGACCGCGCGGTTGAGCTTGCGCGCGAATAATGTCTATTAGTCAATTCTGAGTTAAACTTTATAACACAAGGCAACACCACACGACTGGAGAGAATGACAGAATGACAGGTACAGGCCCCGGTGCAGCGATGCGCTTTCTCATTGAAACAGTGTTCGATTTTTACTCATATATTATTTTGGCACGACTGATACTGCAGATTGTTAAAGCCGATTTTTACAACCCTGTCTCTCAGTTTGTTGTGAAAGCGACCAACCCGCTGTTGATCCCTCTACGCCGCCTGATTCCAGGTTTTGGTGGTATAGATAATGCGGCTATTGTTCTGCTCCTTGCCGTGCAGTTAGTCAAGTGGCTTGCCATCAGTCTGGTGATGTTTGGCGCTATCATGAGTGGGTTGCAGCTGGTCGTCAGTACGCTGGTTGGTACCGTCGGGCTTGTGATTGGCTTCTTCCTGTTCGCGATTTTTATTCAGGTGATCCTAAGCTGGGTCTCCCCGGGTGCTTACAACCCCATGACGCAAGTGCTGCACGACATCACAGAACCGCTTCTAGCGCCTGCTCGCAAACTGATCCCTCCCATTGGCGGCTTGGACCTATCACCCATGCTGGTCATTATGGCGCTCTATTTTATTAGAATACTGTTTGGTATTTAGTGCTCAATATTGAACCCGACGCCTGATCAAAAAGAAACCATCTTAAAACGTCTTCGAAAATCAACAAATAACACTCAAGCTTTTCACAGCACAGTCGTTAATAGTCTGTAGGTACTCTTATAACAGAACGGCTATAAGAGTACCCTTCCAACAGAACCGTTATGACATAAAGGCTTGAAAATCACATGACTCAGAGACGACTCACCGTATGATATCGGGCAGCGAGCAGTGCTCTAGCGCCCCGATGGCGGCTGACCCTACCGACTGTGCTGAACCGGCAGTGAGTGCTGATGAGCAGCCTACTCCGTCTGCCATGAGCGAGCTCTGGAACATCAACATAGCCGCCTTATCACTCTTTGCCCGCCCGATCGCCGCTCTTTTGAAGTCACACAAAAGAACCGGCAAGATGAAAAACATCCACTTCCAGGATAATCAGTTCATTGACTTAGAGAGCCACTATCTGTTTAACGACAGCATAAAGGGTAAAGGGGCCGAAAACGTTAAGCAGATCGAAGCCCATAAACAGATCGTTCTGCTTGGCGCGGGTTCAGGCACGTATATGAAGAGAGCGCTCAAACAGCCGGGTAAGTCACTGCTGGTGGTCGAGCCTGAAGCACACCTGCTGGCTCTCCTCTTTTCACACTACGACTTTAGTCAGGCGATAGCGCAAGGGCGGCTTCATCTTATCATCACCCAATGCAACAACCCGGCACTTGAGGTTGTATCGCTTCAAAGCTGCACACTGGAGCTGCAGCAGTACTACGCTCACTGGAAAGGGGATTTTGCGCTGATTAAAAGTGGTTCATACCGTGTGCATGAGCACTTTTTTAACGCCATTATTGAAGCAGCCCATGTCTGGAAGCAGCTGGGTTACACCTTCAAAGGGCTCGACTCCAGCCACCCGCTTGAGAAGCACGAGGCGCTGGAGCAGGAGAAAGAGCAGGAGCAGAAGAAAGAGCCGAACAAGCAGAGCCATGCACCCACACAGACTACACCCTCAGCAGCACCTAAAACCCAGCATGATGTGGTGATCATTACGCCCCGCTGCTATATCTTTCATGATCTTGCACTCGCCTTTAAAAAGCTTGGGCTCAAACCGTTTCTGGTCTCCATTCCCGACAACAGTAACAACAGCTTCAACACCGATCAACGCTTTCTTAAAACGCTGAAGGAACAGAGCAGCCGGTTGATTATCAGCCGCAATCGAAGCGCCTTTGAGACGAGAAATGCGAACCACCGCGCCCAATTAGAGCGGCATATCGATACCCCCATCGCACACTGGTGGTGGGACACCCCTAATATTGCGTCGGTCATCGATCTCGAGGATAAGTTCACGCGACAACCCCACCTGGCCTTTGCACGTGACCTATTGCGGGTACTGCCCATCGGTTCTCAGTGGCTGCCGGCGGGGGCCCAGAGCCGCTTTTGCACACCCGATTATCAAAGAGCAGACTCACAAGCCCGACCGATCACTCTCAGCTTTGTCGGCCAAAGCCGCGCCGATTTATTGATCAATAATGTATCCATCCTGATCAAATCTCTGGCTGATCTGATCGACCCAAAGTACCGAGAGATGACTCAAGAGTTTAACGCTCTGCCCGGCATCGTCTCAATTTATACCTTTCTGGCAAGGCTTTCAAAAGAGATCACTCCGACTCTGGAGCAGACCGCAAAACAGTGGCCTAAACAGGTCTACTATCTGCGTTACATTTTGGAGATGTGCACCACGGGTGCTTTTCGGTTGGCGGCGATCAAAACATTGATCGACTCAGGGTATGATGTGCAGGTGTTTGGCGATGAGGGCTGGGTTAAACACCAGATCATCCCTAAAAGCCACTTCAGGGGGGTCATTGAGGCGGAGGCACTGCCCTCGCTGTTTAAACAGTCAAAGATCAACCTAAACCTTAACTTTATGCAGGTCTCATCGGCGATCAACCCAAAGGTATTGGATATTACGGCCTGCGGCGGCACGGTGCTTTCGGATTACCGCCCCGAGGTAGACTACCTCTACCCCGATGCGGCGCTGCGCCCGTTTACCTTCGAAACATTGGATGAGCTGCCTGAGCGCGTAGCGCAGTTGTTGTCGTTTGATCTGAACGATCATCGACAACAATTGGCTGAGTTTACTCAGAGAGATCACTCTCTCCTGAAGCGGGCGGAGTGGATTGCGCAGCACTATCACTTGAGTTAACGATAGCTTGAGTTAACGCTGCAACCTGGGCTCATTATTTAGACTCTAAACCGTCAAGCGCTTTTACAAGGCGCGCGACGCGCTCTTCCATCTCATCCGTCAATTTTAATGTTTTATGCACTGGCAATGCAGCGACTCGGTTTCGACCTATTTTGAACAGCCCTTTTTTCAAAAACGCTGCATCCTCTTTCATCTGTTTTACATCAGCCATACTTTTTTCTCCTCGCACATTATCGTCTGTTTTCAGCTATCGTCTGTTTTCAGTAATGGTTAAAATAGTCAACACCTTACCCATAGATCAACTCAATAAAGCGTCAAAGGGGTAAAAATCGACACGGTCACCGCGCTTCAGTGTCGTTCCTATAGGAATCACGGCCAAACCATCCGCCCAATGAGCGGATGAGAGCATACCCGAGCTCTGATTGGGATGAGCCTCTAAAACCGTGCCGTTGGCACCGTCCACTGTCCCAGGCATCTTATGCGAATCCGAGGGGGATTGGTAGCGAGCACGAATATACTCCTGACGTTTTTTGGGTTTAGAGACCTCAAACCCAACCGGCAGTCGAAGCGGTCTCGCTTGGCCATACTTAGGATCAACACCTAAACGCGCCATGATATAGGGTCGAACCACCGTGAGGAAGGTGACCAGGACCGCCGATGGGTTGCCCGGTAACCCAAAGAAAGGCGTTGTTAACCTTGTTGAGACTGAGCCTTCGGAACCATCACTCGGGTGATCGCAAGCGCGCTCAATCGTGCCGAACATCAACGGCTTGCCGGGCTTAATGGCCAGCTTCCACATATTGAGTTGGCCGATCTGCTCCAGCGCTGTTTTCACATGATCTTCATCCCCCACCGAGGCGCCGCCGGTTGAAATAAGCAGGTCAACCTGATCGGCAGCCTGCTGCATACCGTGCATGGTGGCCTCTAACTCATCCGGAAGGATACCAAAATCGATGCTTTTATGCCCCAGCTGTTGAACCAACCCCATCAGCAGTGCACGGTTGGAGTTGTAGATGGCACCCGGTGGTAGGGGCTCACCGGGCTCGACCAGTTCACGCCCTGTTGAGAGTACGCCGATGGTTAAGGGGCGATACACAGGTAGGTGTGTGAGGCCAATGGAGGCAGCCACCCCCAGCTCCGTCGCCGTTAAACGGATCCCTGCCGGTAACACCTCATCGCCTATGTTTATCTCCTGGCCAGCTGAGCGTATATTTTGCCGAGGCTTGATCTCATCAGGCTGCTTGACCTGAATACAGGTCTCACCTCGCTCATTCAGCACGGTGTCACACACCTCTTGCATCACCACCACATCGGCGCCTTCAGGCAGCTCGGCACCCGTCAGGATTCTTGCGGCACCCCCGCGTTGCAAGGGCTTTGGAACCACACCGGCGGCAACCGTCTGAACGATCGGCAGCGTCTGAGCGCTGTCGGCCCGATGCAGTGCATAACCATCCATGGCACTGTTGTCTGCGGGAGGTACCTGAACATCAGAGTGAATCGGTTGAGCCAACCGCATGCCCAGCGCATCCATCAAAGGGTGCTCATCAATAGGGTGTGCACATTGATCTTGCTGTGCAAAATCAATGATCTCGTTGAGTGCGGTGTCGATCGGGATCATAGGTCGCTCTACTTATATCAACTTATATCAACTTTATATCAACTCAACTCTGTTCTGCTTTTATCGGCTTTAGCAACAGGGCTTCGATGACGCGTGAGCAGGCCGACAAAGTTACAAGGTCGCTGACGTGCATCAAGCTGGCTACGAATAATCGCCTCCCAAGCGGTTCGGCAGGCGTTATTGGAGCCGGGCATACAGAAGATGGCGGTATTGTTGGCTAAGCCTGCAACCGCCCTCGACTGGATGGTTGAGGTGCCGATATCTTGATAGGAGAGCGCTCGGAACAGCTCACCATAGCCTTCAATCACTTTATCAAACAGCGGCATCACCGCTTCAGGGGTTGTATCACGCCCAGCAAAGCCGGTGCCGCCTGTCACAAGGACAGCTTCAATGCGTGCATCGGCAATCCACTGAGAGAGCACCGCACGCAGTTGATACACGTCATCAACCACCAAACGGCGCTCAACTAAGGTATGCCCTTCGCTCTGCAGTGCATCCACCAAAAGGTCGCCTGAGGTGTCATTGGCTGCGGTTCGAGTATCCGATACGGTGAGTACGGCCATATTAAGAGGAATAAACTCTTTACTGCTGCTGTTCGACATCGCTCTCTACACCTCGTTGTTCACTGTTCCTATATCTCATTCTTTCCGCGTCTTGGCTTATCCGCCCGTCATGTTCATAAAGCGAAGAAGCTGAGGTTCGTCATCATGGGTAAAGTAGTGCCGCTCAGGTTTAATCGACATAGAGGCCTTGATCGCCTGCTGCAACAGCGACTGCTGCAGTGCTAAGCCCTCAGCGTCTAATACGCCCTTAGCGTCTAAATAGGCCTGTGAACGCATGACCGCGCGCAGATCGACTGAATGCTCATTTCCCAAACAGAGCAGAAGACGCCCTTCCGCCGTCAGTCGGACACGATTGCAGAGATGGCAAAAGTTATGGCTGTGTGGGGATATAAACCCAATGCGCGTCGACCGTCCTTTGACACGATGATAGACCGACGGCCCATCGGTTTCAGAAGCCTCTGAAACCGACACCAGGTTAAAGCGTTGGCGAAGCCGCATTAAAATCTCATCAGAGGAGACAAACGCGTCTGCACGTGAATGCGCCTCAATCACACCCAAAGGCATCTCCTCAATAAAGGCGATATCCATCGCTCGATCGAGCGCAAATTGGACAAGGTCGCACACCTCATCATCATTGAGATCACGCAGAATGACACTGTTGATTTTCAGCCGCTCAAAGCCGACATCCCGTGCTGCATCGATCCCTCGAATCACATCAAAGAGGTTACCTGTGCGGGTCAGCGTTTTAAAACGTTGCGCATCTAAACTGTCTAAACTGATGTTAATGCGCCGGACACCGGCCTCTTTTAAAGGCCGCGCAAACCGATCTAGACGCGCACCGTTGGTGGTCAACACCAGCTCATCGAGGCCCTCCAATCGATTAAGCCGCGCCAGCAACGCCATCAGATTGCGCCGTATCAGCGGCTCTCCTCCGGTTATTCTGATTTTGCGCACACCTAAGGCAACAAATGCAGAAGCAACATCATAGAGTTCCTCCAGGGAGAGAACCGCATCACGAGGCAGAAAAGTCATCTCCTCTGCCATGCAGTAGGTGCAGCGGAAATCACATCGATCGGTGACCGATATACGAAGGTAGGTGACCTCCCTGTCAAAGCGATCCACTAGGGTCATAGCGCTTCCATTCAGTCGTCAGTATTAGGCGGGGGATACCCGACTCACCTCCGTTACATTGGGCAGTTGACTGAGCTTCGTTAACATTCGCCCCAAATCACTTAAGCTGCGAATTTCCAATGTCAGCTTCATCAATACCGTATTCTCACCTTGATTTGACAGAGAGTTAATCGCGGTTAAGTTGACACTTTCATTCGACAGTACCATAGCCACATCTTTCAGCAGCCCTTGTCGGTCATAGGCATGGAGGTTGACCTCAACGGGATAGACCTGTTCAATCTCTCGGTTCCAAGAGACCTCCATCAACCGCTCTGGATGGCGCTCTTTGATCTGCCCTAACATCGAGCAATCTTTTCTATGTACCGTGATACCACGCCCAACGGAGACATACCCTATGATCTCATCACCGGGTACAGGATGGCAACAGCCTGCGATCTGCGTCACCAGGTTATGGATGCCATGAATGTCTAAATCAGAGTCACGCCACTGGGTTCGATTGCCTTTATAGATCGGAATAATCGGCTCGAGTGAGGTGCGCTCAACCTGTTCAGGCAGCACACCCTGAATCGCATTCAGCACCAAAGAGAGCTTTAAATCACCCGCACCGACCGAGGCATAGAGATCCTCTTCTGTTTTTAAATTGACTTTGGCAGCCACTTCCGCCCAGTCAACCGATGAGAGCGAAAGCCGTGAAAGTTCACGCTTCAACATCGCTTTTCCATCGATAATGTTCTGCTCTCGATCTTGCTGTTTAAACCAGTGAGCAATCTTTGCACGAGCACGTGACGTTCGAATATACCCTAGATGGGGGTTGAGCCAATCTTGGCTGGGCTGGCCTTTCTTATCGGTCATCACCTCAACCTGTTCGCCGGTCGAGAGCTGATAGGTGAGCGGCACAATACGCCCATTCACTTTCGCACCGCGGCAGCCATGCCCGACCTCGGTATGGATGTGATAGGCAAAATCCAACGGTGTTGCACCACTGGCCAGATCCACCACATGCCCATCGGGTGTAAAGACATAGATGCGCTCATCAATAACATCATGACTGAACTGAGTCACCAGATCTGAAAGACCGGCATCCCCCAGCTCTTCCTGCCATTCAAGCACCTGACGCAGCCACGCGATCTTATCTTCGTAGGAGTCCGTTTGCGACTTTTTAGCACCCTCTTTGTAGTGCCAGTGGGCACACACACCGAGCTCAGACTCTTCATGCATGTCGTGCGTTCGAATCTGCACCTCCAAGACTTTGCTGTCGGGCCCAAGCACCGCTGTATGGAGCGAGCGATAGCCATTCTCTTTTGGCGTTGCAATATAGTCATCAAACTCTTTAGGAATATGTTGCCACATGCTGTGCACAATACCGAGGCAGGCATAACAATCGCGGACCGTAGGCACCAGGACCCGTACCGCCCGGATATCGTAGATCTGATAAAAATCGACACGCTTACGCTTCATTTTGCGCCAGATGCTGTAGATGTGTTTAGCACGCCCTGTCACCTGCGCATGGATGGAGGCACCCGACAGGGATTCATTCAACTGCTCGACCACTTTGGCAATATAGGCATCACGCTCCAGGCGCTTCTCATCCAGCAGTGAGGCTATTTTTTTGTAGGCACGAGGGTGTAAGTATCGAAAGGAGAGGTCTTCGAGCTCCCATTTAATATGGCCAATGCCTAAGCGGTGCGCCAAGGGTGCGTAGATGTCAAACACCTCTCGAGCCACTTTTCGGCACTTCTCTTCCGCGGCCTCTTTGACGGCTCGAATGGCGCAGGTACGTTCCGCCAACTTAATCAGTGCCACACGGACATCATCCACCATGGCGACCAGCATCTTACGCAGGTTATGCAGCTGATTCTCGGTCTGACCCAGCACCGGTTTGATGGTCTGATTCTGCGCCAAGCTGATCGCCGCCATGCGCTGCACACCGTCAATCAGGTGTGCGACCTGTTCACCGAATTGAGACGCCACCTGCTCCAGAGGCAACTTGCCTTCTCGCACAGCACGGTAGAGCACCGATGCCACCAGTGCTTCCGTATCCAGTTGCAGCTCTGCCAGAATCTCAGCCATCTCCAAACCGGTGCGGAAGCTGCTTGCTGAGTCGGCCCAGACATTTTGAGCGGTATCGCACTCTTGCTCAGCTCGAAAGCTGCGCTCTGCGGCCGCTTGCAGTTTAAACGCCTCTTCGAGCTGAGTCTTCTCTTCGATGCGCTTAAGCCAAGCGGCTATATCCACCTCTCCATCAACGCTCTCTGGGTAATCTTCTCGCACTTTCACCATAGTGTGCTGGCATACTCCATCAATTTATCTATTTGCCACGTATCTGTTGAATGCGGCTCAGGGCTTCTCAAAGAGCGCGATCGACTCTACATGTGCCGTGTGAGGAAACATATCCATCACACCCGCCTGCTTCATCACATAACCTTTACTGATCAGAATACCGGCATCCCTTGCCAATGTGGCCGGGTTGCAAGAGACATACACAATGCGCGGTGCGGCAAACCGCTCTATACGGTTAACAATCTCTAACGCCCCCGACCTCGGTGGGTCAAGTAAGAGTTTGTCGTACTGTGCATCAGCCCACTCGCTGTTCCAGGTCGGCGTCTCTCCAATCAGGTCATCGGCATAAAAGCTGACATTCGTTATCTGATTGAACGCAGCGTTTTCATACCCTCGTTCCACCATCAGCGCACTGCCTTCCACGCCTACAACATGCGCTGCTTGCCGAGCCATCGGCAGGGTGAAATTACCCAAACCACAGAAGAGGTCTAACACGCGGTCTGTTGGGCTCAGCGCTAACAAGTCGAGCGCCTGAGTCATCATTTTTTTGTTAATGCCCGCATTGACTTGAGTAAAGTCAGTGGGGTGACATTTAAACTGAACCTGTTGATCCGGTAAGGCATAGCCCAACCGCTCATCGGGATACATCTCTAAATCAGTCCCTTTAGCAGTCCCTTTAGGATAGACTCTCTTTACGGTATCCATCCCCTTTGATTGGAGATAGAGCTCAACACCGTGTTGATCCGCAAACTGCTCCAGGGTTTGCTGATCCCCATCAGAGATGGGGGCAAGGTGGCGAAAAATCAAGGCTACCTGTTGGCCTTGCCACGCGGCTTCACGCTCTGTCACGCCCGCCTTATCTACGGGTCCACCTAGAGCGTCTGGGTCCCCCATGGCCACCTCAATTTGAGGGATGGATGCGTTCGCGTCTAAACCGGTGATCATCTGTTTCAGCGGCTCAATCAGTTCACCCACACGCGGGTCCAACACCACACATTGATCAATATTGGCAATAAAGTGGCTCTGCTTCTCACGAAACCCAACCAGAACACCCCCCTTTTTCGGCACATACTTGACCGCCAGTCGCGCTTTTCGGCGATAGCCTACCACCTGATCCGTAGTAGGCGGCATAAAGCCATCGACCGGCAGGCTGCCTGCAAAGTGTTGCAACTGCTCTTTCAGTACCGACTCTTTAAACGCAATGGCGCGACTGGGCTCCAAGTGCTGAAGCGTACAGCCACCGCAGATATCGGCATGTGGACAGGGTGGCGTCACACGATCCGCGGATGCCTCGATGATCTGCTCAAGCTTTGCCTCATCGTAATTGGATCGCCGTTGAGTATAGACCGCTTTTACGGTTTCTCCTGGCAGAGCACCTTCCACAAAGACCGTTTTCCCATCATGCTTACCGACCCCTCGGCCTTCATGTGAGAGGTTCTCAATCGTTAACTCAATCGGGTTTGCTTCCCATGTTGCCCGCTTTTTACTTTGACCTCTGCGTCTACCCATAACATCTACCCATCACTACTGCCTTTCGTACTGTTTATGTTTGTTGCTTGTGTTTGTTACTTGTGTTATGAGCTGCTTACGTTACAGACTGCTCATCCTTTAACCACTCATCCAGAAAAAGCTTTAGATGTTCTCGTGATTCAGGCTCGCTGGCGGCATGCTCTTCCAAATACTGCTTCACGACATCGGTTTCACTGTTGTAGGCGGTCGCGCTCAGCTGCCCTCGCATCAGCTGAAATCGCAAATAGACCAGGTAGGTGTTCAACACATCGGTCTCGCAGTAGTCTCGAATCGCTTTAATGCCACCGGCAAGAAAAGCGTCCCACACTTTTGCACCGCTCATCCCCATCTTGCCAGGAAACCCTAAGAGGGTGGCCATCTCATCCAAAGGCACATAAGCCCGTGGCTGATAGAGTGCCAGTAGGTCCATCACATCGGTATGACGCTGGTGATAGCGGCTGATGTAGTTATTCCACTTAAAGCCTTGGTCCCCCTCACCCATATCCCAATACCTGGGCGCCGCCACGGCATGCCTCATGGCACGATAGTGCAGGACGGGTAGATCAAACCCTCCACCGTTCCATGAGACCAGTGTAGGGGTGTAGCGCTCTATGCCGGCAAAAAAGCGCTCAATCAACTCTTTTTCCGATGACGTCTCATCACCCACCGACCAGACACTGAACTGCTTACCCGATCGATAGACCGCCGAGATGGCCACAATACGCTGCAGATGGAGCTTCAACATCTCCTGACCAGAAGCCTCTTTGCGAAGAGCAAACATCGCCTGCGCAGCCGCTGCATCATCCAGCGCCTCTTCATCTCCTAGATCATAGAGCGCACGCCCACCTTCGACATCAGGTACCGTTTCTATATCAAAGACCAATACGTTCATATCCTTAACCCCTTAACCCTTTAGCCCTTTAAACTTTAACGTAGACAAACCAACAAAGCGCCACAGCACGTTTGCACAAGCACAGGTAACACTTTGATATATATACACTTAACACCTTATCAGACCAATAGAGATAGAGGCGTTTAATGAAGGATATCAACAAGTTGAGGAGAATTTTACGCTCCCAACGGGTTCTGAACAAGCGCAAATTAAAGAGGCCGAACAGGTACTGAAATGAACTGTTGTTGTAGTTGGAAGATAGTAGTTGAAGATGAAAGTACTTAATATATATTTTAAAAAAGAGCAGTTGCGTACTTGTTATTG